>NZ_JASCOO010000120.1:0-11586 GCF_029959485.1 Stenotrophomonas sp. PS02301 | reverse complement strand
GCCCCCACCCTCACACGCCCAATCCAGCGCCCCCGCACCCCCCCGGGGCCCCCACCGGGCGCCGCTGTCCTATCGATCAGCGCAGCCCGGTCTCGTTGCGCGCGATCACCAACCGCTGGATTTCCGAGGTGCCCTCGTAGATCTCGGTGATCTTGGCATCACGGAAGTAGCGCTCCAGCGGCATTTCCTTGGAATAGCCCATGCCACCGTGGATCTGCACGGCCTGGTGGGTAATCCACATCGCCGCTTCGGAGGCGGTCAGCTTGGCGATCGCCGCTTCGTTGCTGAAGCGCTTGCCCTGCCACTTCACCCACGCCGCGCGCAGCGTCAGCAGCAGGGCTGCATCCAGCTTGCACTTCATGTCGGCGATCTTCGCTTGGGTCATCTGGAAAGTGCCGATCGCCGCGCCGAAGGCCTTGCGGTCCTTCACGTATTCGATCGTCGCTTCGTACGCCGCACGGGCGATGCCGATCGCCTGCGAGGCGATGCCGATACGGCCGGCGTCGAGCACGCCCATGGCGATCTTGAAGCCCTCGCCTTCCTTGCCCAGCACGTCATCGGCGTCCGCCACGTAGTCCTGGAACTCGATTTCGCAGGTGGCCGAGGCACGGATGCCCAGCTTCGGCTCGGTCTTGCCGCGGTGGAAGCCGGCCTTGTCGGTGTCGATCATGAAGGCGGTGATGCCACGCGCGCCCTGTTCCGGATCGGTCATCGCAAACAGCACGATGTACTTGGCCACCGGGCCGGAGGTGATCCAGCTCTTCTTGCCGTTGATCACGTAGGTGCCGTCGGCCTGCTTGACCGCGCGGCAGCGCATGGCTGTCGCATCCGAACCGGACTGCGGCTCGGTCAGCGCGAACGCACCGATGGCCTCGCCCTCGGCGATGGCGCGCACATACTTCTGCTTCTGCGCTTCGCTGCCGTGGGTCAGGATGCCGTTGCAGAACAGCGAGTTGTTGACCGACATGATCGTCGAATGCGCAGCGTCCCCGGCGGCGACCTCCACCATCGCCAGGACGTAGGCGATCGGGTCCATGCCCGCACCGCCGTAGGCTTCGGGCACTTCAATGCCCATCAGCCCGTTCTCGCCCAGCAGGCGAATGTTCTCCAGCGGGAACTCGCCGGTGCGGTCGTGGTGTTCGGCGCTGGGCGCGATTTTTTCCTGCGCGATTCGGCGCGCAACGTCCTGCAGCATCAACTGCTCTTCGGTAAAACTGAAATCCACAACACCCTCCCGGGTACAGAGTGATAAGGGCCGCAGTGCGCGCGGCCCGGTCGGGCGATTGTACCGGGGGGCGGGGAAAGGACGCCTGACTTGACCGCAGCGCCGCCAAAGGACGAAAATATCTCTATATCGCGATAGGTAGATATTTATGGATCTCGAGGACTGGTCCGTCCGGCTGAAAGTGTTTGCCGACGCCACCCGGGTGCGCCTGCTGGCGCTGCTGGAACAGGAAGAACTCACTGTGGCCGAGCTGTCGGCCATCACCACGCTGGCGCAGCCGCGGGTGTCCACCCACCTGGCCCGGCTCAAGGAAGCCGGCCTGGTCCGCGACCGTCGCTCCGGCGTCTCGGCGTATTACCGCTTCGATGACGCCGCGCTGGATCCGGCGCAGCGCGCATTGTGGCATGCCCTGAGCACCGGCAGCGACGACCCGCTGCTGCGCCAGGACGCTGAGCGTGTGGCTGCCGTCATGGCCAGCCGAGCGGCGGACCAGAACTGGGCCGACAGCGTCGCCGGCGACATGGAACGCCATTATTCCCCCGGCCGCACCTGGGAAGCGCTGGCACGCACCGCCCTGCCGTTGCTGGAAACCGGTGACGTGCTCGATATCGCCTCCGGTGACGGCGTGCTGGCCGAGCTTGTGGCGCCGCACGCCAAGCGCTACATCTGTATCGACACCAGCGCGCGCGTGGTCGCCGCTGCCAGCGAGCGCCTGCGCCGGCTGGCCAATGTGGAAGTGCGCGAAGGCGATATGCATGCCCTGCCCTTCCCCGACCAGAGCTTCGACCTGGTGGTGCTGATGCACGCACTGACCTATGCGGCCAAGCCGGCGCAGGCCGTCGCCGAGGGCGCGCGCGTGCTGCGCCCGGGTGGTCGCCTGCTGTTGTGCAGCCTGGCCCGCCACGAACACCGTGCGGCCGTGGATGCCTATGGCCACGTCAACCTCGGCTTCAGCGACAAGGAACTGCGCAAGTTCGTGGAGAAGTCCGGCCTAGTCGTTTCCAGCCTGGAAACCGTGACCCGCGAGAAGCGCCCGCCGCATTTCGAAGTCATTTCGCTGATTGCCAGCAAGCCCTGAGGTCTGCCCATGCCATCCCTGCCCTGGCTCCACCCCGACCGCGTGCATGCGCTGGAAACGGCGCTGGCCCAGCGCATCCTGATCATCGATGGCGCCATGGGCACGATGATCCAGCGCCATGGGCTGGAAGAGGACGATTACCGCGGCGCGCGCTTCGCCGGCGGTTACGACCACCAGCACGAGCCCGGCTGCGATCATGCCGCGACCGGTGACACGCCGGAGGGACATGACCTCAAGGGCAACAACGACCTGCTGTTGCTGACCCGCCCGGAGGTGATCGGCGGCATCCATACCGCGTACCTGGAGGCCGGCGCCGATCTGGTCGAGACCAATACGTTCAATGCGACCTCGGTCAGCCAGGCCGACTACCACCTTGAACACCTGGTCTACGAGCTCAACAAAGCCGGTGCTGCAGTGGCGCGTGCCTGCTGCGATGCAGTCGCGGCGACCACGCCGGGCAAACCGCGCTTCGTGATCGGCGTGCTCGGCCCGACCAGCCGCACCGCGTCGATCAGCCCGGACGTGAACGATCCCGGCTTCCGCAATACCAGCTTCGATGCGCTGCGCGAGACCTACCGCGAAGCCATCGATGGCCTGATCGACGGTGGCGCCGACACCCTGATGGTGGAAACCATCTTCGATACGCTCAACGCCAAGGCCGCGCTGTTCGCCATCGAAGAAGTGTTCGATGCGCGCGGTGGTCGACTGCCGGTGATGATCTCCGGCACGATCACCGATGCCTCCGGCCGCACCCTGTCCGGGCAGACGGCCGAGGCGTTCTACGCCTCGGTCGCGCATGGCCGGCCGCTGTCGATCGGGCTGAACTGCGCGCTCGGCGCCAGCGACATGCGGCCCCACGTGGAGACATTGTCCACCGTGGCCGAGTGTCTGGTCAGCGCGCATCCCAATGCCGGCCTGCCCAATGCCTTCGGCGAGTACGACGAAACCCCGGAAGAAATGGCCACCACGCTGCGCGAGTTCGCCAGCGCCGGTCTGCTCAACCTGGTGGGCGGCTGCTGCGGCACCACCCCGGCGCACATCCGCGCGATTGCCGAAGCGGTGGCCGATCTGCCGCCGCGCCGCCTGCCCGCACCACCGCTGGAAGACGCGGCATGACCGCATCCGCCCCACGCTCCCGTTGTCGTTGACCCTCCTCCGCCAGCCCGTGCCAGCCTGCCCATGACGTCTTCCCGCCACACCCGCCTGTCCGGTCTCGAGCCGCTGGTCATCACCCCGGACCTGCTGTTCGTCAACATCGGGGAGCGCACCAACGTCACCGGCAGCGCGCAGTTCCGCAAGCTGGTGAAGGAAGAACGCTATGAAGAGGCGGTGGAAGTGGCGCGCCAGCAGGTCGCCAACGGCGCGCAGATCCTCGACGTCAACATGGACGAGGGCCTGATCGATTCCGAAAAGGCGATGACGCGCTACCTCAACCTGATCATGTCCGAGCCGGACATCGCCCGGATTCCGGTGATGGTCGACTCCTCCAAGTGGAGCGTGATCGAAGCGGGTCTGAAGTGCCTGCAGGGCAAGAGCGTGGTCAACTCGATCTCGCTCAAGGAAGGCGAAGCGCAGTTCATCGAACAGGCACGCAAGGTGCTGCGCTACGGTGCGGCCGCCGTGGTGATGGCCTTCGATGAGGACGGTCAGGCCGATACCTGCGCGCGCAAGGTCGAGATCTGCACCCGCGCCTACCGGGTCCTGACCGAGCAGGTCGGCTTCCCGCCCCAAGACATCATCTTCGACCCGAACATCTTCGCCGTCGCCACCGGCATCGAAGAGCACGACAACTACGCGGTCGACTTCATCGAAGCCACCCGCATCATCAAACGCACCCTGCCGCACTGCCATGTCTCCGGCGGCGTCTCCAACGTGTCGTTCTCGTTCCGCGGCAATGAAACCGTGCGCCAGGCGATCCACTCGGTGTTCCTGTTCCATGCCATCGGCGCGGGCATGGACATGGGCATCGTCAACGCGGGCGCGATGCCGATCTACGATGATCTGGACGCCGAGCTGCGCGAGCGCGTGGAGGATGTGATCCTCAACCGCCGCAGTGACGGCACCGAGCGCCTGCTGGAAATTGCCGAGCGCTACAAGGGCAAGAAGGGCGAAGTGCGCGGCGAAGACCTCGCCTGGCGCGAAAAGCCGGTCAATGATCGCCTCGCGCATGCGCTGGTGCACGGCATGGATGCGTGGGTCGAGCAGGACACCGAAGAAGCCCGTGCGCGCTCGACCCGTCCGCTGGATGTGATCGAAGGACCGCTGATGGACGGCATGAACATCGTGGGCGACCTGTTTGGCGCCGGCAAGATGTTCCTGCCGCAGGTGGTCAAGTCCGCACGCGTGATGAAGAAGGCGGTGGCCTACCTGCTGCCGTACATCGAGGCGGAAAAGGCCCGCAGCGGCGACACTGCCAAGAGCAACGGCAAGATCATCATGGCCACGGTCAAGGGTGACGTGCACGACATCGGCAAGAACATCGTCGGCGTGGTCCTGGCCTGCAACAACTTCGACGTGATCGATCTGGGCGTGATGGTGCCGGCACAGAAGATCCTGGATGCCGCGCGCGCCGAGAACGCCGACATCATCGGCCTGTCCGGCCTGATCACGCCCTCGCTGGAAGAGATGAGCCACGTCGCGCGCGAGATGGAGCGCCAGGGCTTCACGATGCCGCTGATGATCGGCGGTGCGACCACCTCGCGCGCGCACACCGCGCTGAAGATCGATCCGCACTACAAGGCACCCACGGTGTGGGTGAAGGACGCCTCGCGCGCGGTCGGCGTGGCGCAATCGCTGATCTCGCGAGAGCTGCGCGATGCCTTCGTGGCTGCCAACGAGGCCGACTACGCCGACATCCGCCAGCGCCACCGCAATCGTGGCGACGCCAAGCGGCTGGTCACCCTCGCCAAGGCACGCGCCCAGCGGTTCGTGGGCGACTGGGCCACCTACACACCGCCGGCACCGCGCAAGCCGGGCCTGCATGTGCTCGACGATTACCCGCTGGCCGACTTGGTCGAGGTGATCGACTGGACGCCGTTCTTCCAGGCCTGGGAACTGGCCGGCAAGTTCCCGGCGATCCTCACCGATGAGATCGTCGGCCCGCAGGCCACCGATCTGTACAAGGACGCCCGCGCGATGCTCACCCGCATCGTCGAGGAGAAGTGGCTGACCGCCAAGGCCGTATTCGGCCTGTGGCCGGCCAACAGCGTTGGCGATGATGTGCACCTGCGTACCGACAATGGCCCGGCCGTGCTGCACTTCCTGCGCCAGCAGGTGGACAAGCCGGTCGAGCGCCCGGATTTCTGCCTGGCCGATTTCATCGCCCCGGCCGACAGCGGCAAGCAGGACTGGATCGGCGCGTTCGCGGTGACCGCCGGCATCGGCATCGACCCGCACGTGGCCCGCTTCGAGGCCGACCACGACGACTACAACGCGATCCTGCTCAAGGCACTGGCCGACCGCCTGGCCGAGGCCCTGGCCGAGCGCCTGCACCAGCACGTGCGCATGGATTACTGGGGCTACCAGCCCGATGAGCAGCTGGACAACGAATCGCTGATCGCCGAGAAGTACGCCGGCATCCGCCCTGCCCCCGGGTATCCGGCCTGCCCGGAGCACAGCGAGAAGGCCACGCTGTTCCGCTTGCTGGATGCCGAGCGCAACGCGGACATGCAGCTGACCGAGAGCTTTGCGATGCTGCCCACAGCAGCGGTGTCGGGCTATTACTTCAGCCACCCGCAGAGCCAGTATTTCGTGGTCGGCCGGGTCACCCGCGAGCAGGTGGTCGACTATGCCAAGCGCAAAGGCGTGGACCGCGTGCAGGCCGAGCGCTGGCTGGCCTCCAATCTGGATTACGATCCGGAATAAGGCGGTCGCCCACCCCGTGCCCGGGTGCGCGCGTCCATAATGCACCGGTCGTCACCGAGATCCCGCATGACCGCCCTCCCCCGCGACGCCGTACCGGCCGTCCGCCTGTCCTCGTTCTACCTGTTCTACTACGCCGCTCTGGGCGCGTTCACACCGTACTGGTCGTTGTTCCTGACCTCGCGCGGCATGAGCGTCACCGCGATCAGCGTGATGATGGGCATCTGGTATGCCACCCGCATCGTGGCCCCCACGACCTGGACCTCCCTCGCCGCCGCCTCGCCGCGCCCGATCTTCTGGCTGCGGCTGGGTTGCGTGCTCACCCTGCTGACCTTCTGCGCGTTCCTGCTGCCGTTGCCGCAGCCGTGGCTGTACCCGGCGATGATCGCGTTCTGCTTCTTCTACAACGCGGTGATGCCACAGTTCGAATCGATCACGTTGACCCACCTGGGCAGCGACAGCCATCGCTATGGGCTGATCCGGGTGTGGGGCTCGCTTGGCTTCATCGCCGTGGTAATGCTGTTCGGCTGGATCATCGAAGGCGACGGCGGCGCCGGCAACGCACATCTGCTGCCGTGGTTGATGCTGCCGCTGTTCGGCCTGCTGACCGCCTCGGGCTTTGCCAACCACTACGCACGCAACCTGCAGCGCAGCGACGGTGATGCCAGTGGATTCTGGGCGATCGTGCGCAAGCCGCAGGTGCTGGCGTTCTTCCTGGCCGCGTTCATGGAGCAGCTGTCGTTCGGCCCCTATTACACCTTCTTCTCGGTCTACATGGATCACCACGGCTACGCGACCTCCACCCTGGGCGTGCTGTGGACGGTCGGGGTGGTGTTCGAAGTGGGCGTGTTCTTCACCATCGGGCGTTTCTTCCGTCGCTATGACGCCAGCTGGATGTTGCTGATCGCCCTGCTCAGTTCCACCGTGCGCTGGGCGGTCACCGCGCTGTTCCCGGAGAATCTGCCGGTGATGCTCCTTGCCCAGACCGCGCATGCGCTGGGGTTCGCCGCCTTCTTCGCCGCCGCGATGCAGATGCTGGCCACCTACTTCCCCGGGCGCCTGAACGGCCATGGCCAAGGCTTGTTGTACGGCTTTTCCTCAGGGGTGGGCGGCGTGCTCGGCGCGCTGATCGCAGGCCAGTTGTGGCCGATCGATCAGGGCCGTACCGCGTTCCTCGCGGGCAGCGGGTTTGCGTTGGCCGGGGCCTTGCTGTGCTTCTTCGCGATCAGCCTGCCGCTGCTGCGCGCGCGCACGCGCTGATCATCTGCTGCCGGTAGTGCCGGCCACTGGCCGGCAACCCGATCCCCCGGATGGGGTAGGCTCAAGGCTCCCCCTGACTGGAGCCGCCGATGCGACCGACCCGCCTGTGGGCGCTGCTGCTTGCCGCCACCACCGCCCTGCCTGCCGCAGCCGAGCCGATCCTGTTCGAAAACGCCCGCGTCTTTGATGGCACGCGCGACCTTGGCGTCACCCCGGTGCTGATCGACGGCCCACGGATCGTGCATGTCGGCACGCCGCTGCCCGCGGCGGCGACCGGTGCCCGCCGCATCGATTACACCGGCAAGACCTTGTTGCCCGGCCTGGTCAGCGACCATGCCCACGTTGGCAATACGCAGGGGCTGGAACACGGCGACCGCTTCTACACCCATGACAACGTGGTGCGCGATCTGCGCCAGTTCCAGCGCTACGGCATCACCACGGTGACGGCGCTGGGCATGAACGGCGCGGACTTCTTCACCCTCCGCAAGGGGATCAACATCGATCCCGGCCTGGGTGCGCAGCTGTACGGTGCCGGCGGCGGTATCGGCGCCCCGGAGGGTGCGCCCCCGGCCGACACCATGGGCCTGCGCCACGATCCGGTGGCACGCCCGCGCAACGCCGAAGAGGCGGGCGCGGCCGTGGCCACCCAGCATGCCGATGGCGTGGACCTGATCAAGCTGTGGGTGGACGACCTCGGTGGCAAACGCCCGATGATGACTCCGGAGGTGTATCGCGCCGCCATCGCCGAAGCGCATGCGCGCGGGCTCAAGGTTGCCGCGCACATCCACGATCTGGAGCAGGCCCGCGACCTGGTCGATGCCAAGGTCGACATCCTCGCCCACGGTATCCGCGACCGCGCGGTGGACCCGATGCTGGCGCGGAAGATGCGCGACCAGGGCACCTGGTACATCCCCACCATCGCCATCGACGAGGCCAATTACTGGTATGCCGAGCATCCGCTGGCATTGCAGCAGCCCTTCCTGCGCCAGGCACTGCACGCCGATGTGCTGGCGCGCTGGTCGCAGCCGGACTGGCAGCGCAGCCAGCTGGCCAGCGACGGCATACCCGCCGCGCGCAAGGCGGTCGTGACCAATCTGGACAACGTGCGCCGCCTGCATGCGGCGGGAGTGAAGCTCGGCTTCGGCACCGATGCCGGCGCGATGCCGCAACGGGTGATCGGCGTGGCCGAACATCGCGAACTGCAGCTGTTGGTGGCAGCCGGGCTGACGCCCTCCGAAGCCTTGCAGGTCGCCACCACGCAAGCGGCGGCATTGCTGGGGCTGACCGACCGCGGCCGCATTGCCGCCGGCAAGCGCGCCGACCTGCTCGTGCTCGATGCCGATCCGCTGGTGGATATCGCCAACACGCAGCGCATTGGCGCGGTCTGGCAGGCCGGCCAGCAGGTCGCCGGCCCGATCGAGGCCGCTGCAGACACGGCTACCCGCGACTGATCGCGGGGTGTGTGATTCAGGGGGCGACGGCGGGCGCCGTCGTCTCCCACCGCTTCAGCTGCGCCTGGAAATCAGGCAGCAGCAGGCGATTGCCATAGCCGCTGAGATGATCACCATCGAAGAACAGCGGCTTGCCCTCACGTGTCGGCAGGCATTGCTCGCCGGGGCACAGCAACGGCATCGGATCCCAGATCGACGCGCCGGGCAGACCTGCAGCCACCTGCTGCAGGCCGGCCAATACCGGCGCACGCAACTGCTCGATCTCGGTGCGCGGCACGGTCATGCCGTTGGCGCAGATCGGATTGTGCCGGTTGAACACATCCGAGCACCGGTACGGGGGCGCTGGCAAAACGGGTTTGGGCGCCTCCAGCACGATGTGAACACCGCGATCGGCCAGCGGCGTGAGCTGCTCGATCCAGTGAGATATTTCGGCGGTACGGCCTGCATTGGCCGCCTCGCTGAGATGGGCAGCGCGAACCTGCGCGACATCGAACAGTGCGTACTGTTCGGACAGGCGCGGCAGCCGCAGCCCTGCCAACAGCACCACATCGCCCGGCTGCGCACGCGCCTGGATATCGTCCAGCACATTGCGCGCATAGGCCTCGCACGCCGGATTGGGCCCCTGCCAGGCGCGCAGCCCGACCAGCGCGCAACCTCCGCTGCCATACAGTCGGATCGGCGCTCCATCCAGCACAGCCAGGCGCTGCAGCATTTCGTGGTAGGCCAGCGCATGCGAATCGCCGGCCACGAACAGTTGGCGGGTGGATGCGGTGCGTCCCGGGCACTCACCACGCGCATACAGACGCGCCTGCCCGCCCAGCACCGGCACGTTGCTGACCCGCACGCGGCAGTCGGGGATCTCCTTCTTCAACCCCTTGGCATACGGATACCAGTCCAGCGGGGCACGGCTGACCACGCTGAGCGAGGTGTACTGCTGGGTCTTGACCAGCGCCGCCTGCAGGCCGGCGCCAAGCACCAGTACGCCCAGCCCGACCACGACCCAGCGCGCGTTGCTGACGCCCCAGCGCGCACCATGCCGCAGGGGCTGTTCCACCCAGCGCCACGACAGCCAGGACAACAGTGCCACGCACAGCAGCGCGGCGCCGCCGGTGGCCACCGTCTCCAGGCCCACCGTCCAGCGGAACAGCACGAAGACCGGCCAGTGCCACAGGTACAGCGAGTAGGACAGCCGACCGATCGTCACCATCGGTGTGGTCGCCAGCGCCCGCCCGACCCAGCCCCCGGGTGAGCGCTGCAGCAGGCCCAGCAACCCCAGCGTGCCCACTACCGGCCACAGCCCATCGATCCATGGCGAATGCCCCGGCCGTGCGGCCCACAAACCATAGCCCAGCGCCGCAAGGCTCAGCACCAGCAGCGGCGAGCGCCAGCTGATACCGCGCGGCGGCACCGGCGGCGGCGTGAACCGCCCGCTCAGGGACAGCAGCTGGAACAGCAGCACGCCAGCGCCCAGCTGCCAGAAGCGCGTGGTCGTGAGGTAGAACGCATCGATCTCATGGCCGCCCTGTCGCGCGCGGAACACCGCATAGCCCAGCGATGCCACGGTTGCCACGCCGAACAGGCCCAGCGACAGCCAGCGCCCACGCGGGCCTTTGGCCCACGCCAGGAACAACAGCGGGAACAGCAGATAGAACTGCTCTTCCACACCCAGCGACCAGGTATGGGTGTACGGATTGAACTCGGTGCGCGGCGAGAAGTAATCGTTGCCGGTGCTGGCGAGCACCCAGTTGCTCAGCCCGACGAACGCCATCCGGCCGGTCTTGTCGCTGGTCTCGCTGAGCCAGGATTCGGGAATCAGCAACGCGCTGAGCATCGCCGTTACCAGCAGGCAGACCACCAGTGCCGGAGCGATGCGACGCATGCGGCGCGCATAGAAGCGTGCCAGCCCGGCCCAGCCGCCGACCGCCGGCAGGCGATCCACCGAGGCGCTGACCACGAAACCGGAGATGACGAAGAACACGTCCACACCAGTGAAGCCGCCCGGCAACCAGCTCGCCTTGAGGTGATAGAGGATGACCGCCAGGACCGCGATCGCACGCAGGCCATCGATATGCGGGAAATACCCGGGACTGCGTTCCTGCATGGCCCTGCTCCTGACATGCACTGGGCGCCTCACGGCGCCCAGTGCGTTCAACAATGGTTGCGTTGGTTTACCAGACCAGGTCGTCGGGCACCTGGTACTGCGGATCGGCATACGGATCTTCACCGGCCGGCGCATCCGGATCGACCTTCAGCGCCACCGACGGTGCGAACACCGCTTCGGCTTCGGCCAGCACCGCGGCAGTCACCAGCACATAGCGGCCGTTCTGCTGCAGCACGCCGAGCTCGCCGGCATTGAGTGCCCTGAGCTGGTCGGCGGTGACGTAGATACGCTTGATCTTGCCGCCGTACGGGAAGTGGCGCGCGATGTCGGCCGCTTCAGCGTTGAGGGACTTGCCTTCCAGCAGGACCTCCAGCTTGGCCTTGGCTTCGCGACGCAGACGGGCTTCTTCCTGCTTCAGGCGCTCGGCCTCGATACGGTCGTCTTTTTCCTTCTGCGCACGGATCGCATACGCCTTGGCGAGGTCGATGTCCTCGCGCGAGCGCGGCTTGCCGGGTGCGCCCTGCGGCGGGCGGGCACCAGCGGGGCGGCCCTTGCCCTGCGGGCGGCGCTCGCCGTCGCGGGCGGGCCGCTGGCCCTCGCCGGGCTTGCC
>NZ_JASCOO010000011.1:0-81512 GCF_029959485.1 Stenotrophomonas sp. PS02301 | reverse complement strand
CCCCCCGGCGCGCCCCCCCCGGCGGCAGTGCCGCCGTCCAGATCCCTTATTTCGGCTGGTAACGCACGCTCAGGCGGTACTCGCGGCCGGGCTGGTTGTACCAGGCGACGGTTTCGTAGTCGCGGTCGAACACGTTGCTGACCCGGCCCAGTACGGACCAATCACGGGTCAGCGCGTATTCCAGGCGCAGATCCACGGTGCCGTAGCCGCCCAGGCGCACGGTGTTGGCCGCATTGTCGTACCGCTTGCCGGCGCCGTTGGCGGTGAGGCCGGCGCGGAAGTCACCGAAACGGCGATCGACGTCCAGACGCGCGGTGTTCTGTGCGCGGCGCGCCAGCCAGTTGTCGAACTGTGCGCTGCCGTCGGTGCGGTTGCGCGGGTCGGTGTGGCTGAGCTGTGCGTTGAGGTCGAACCCGGCGACGGTGATCGCACCGGTCAATTCGGCGCCGCGGATGCGGGCCTTTTCGACCTGCGACATCATGAACGTGGTGGCATCGTAGGTGATCAGGTCATCGATGCGCGTTTCGTACACATCCAGGCCCCAGCGCCAGCCATTACCCTGCTGGGCGATGCCGATGTTCGCGCTCTTGGATTTTTCCGGGTCCAGGGTCGGCACGCCGCTCCACGGGTCGTAAAGGTCGCTGAAGGTCGGGGCCTTGAACGCGGTGCCGTAGCTGGCGTTGAGGCGGAACCCGCTGCCCAGCTCCAGGCCCCAGCCGAGGCTGCCGGTGGTGTGGTTGCCGAACTGCTCGTTGTCGTCGTTGCGCACACTGGCCTGCAGGTGGTGCGCGCCGAAGCGGCCCTGGTACTGCACGAACACGCCGGTGTTGTCGCGGCTGTCGACCAGGTAGCCGGCGCTGCTGCCGTCCAGGTTGTCCTGGCTCCAGTCCACACCGGCGCTCAGCAGCTGGCCATCAGCGATGCCGATGTCGGCCTGCACCGAGGCACTGTCGCGGTGGGTCTGTGCATTGCCCAGCCAGGTATCACCGTTGAAGTTGTCCGATTCGTTATCGGCGCGGCCGACGTTGACCGTCAGGTTCAAGCGCTCGCTCGGTGTGTAGCGCAGCTTGCCGCCGAGTACCTGCTGCAGCGTTTCGGAGTAGTTGTAATAGCCGTCGTAATGGTTCTCGCCTTCGGCGCGCAGGGCGGTGCCTTCCACGCTCAACGTGTCCGTCAGGGCATAGCCGCCGCGCAGGCTCATGGACAGGTTGCGGTAGCCATCGCGGTCGGGCTCGTCGGCGCCGCAGCCGGCGAAGGGCGACACCGAGCCACGGCAGGCGTTGATGCCATCGGTGTGCTGGTAGGCGATGTCGGTGCCGAACCAGCCACGCTCACCGCTGCCGCCGAAGCCACCGCTGGCCTCGCGCAGGCCGTTGCTGCCACCGCCGAGCTGCAGGTGCGGCGCGAACTGGCCGGCGTTGCGGCGGGTGAAAATCTGGATCACGCCGCCGATCGCATCGGCGCCGTACAGGCTGGACTGCGGGCCACGCACGATTTCGATGCGCTCGATCTGTGCCAGCGGCAGATCCTGGATCATCGCCAGGCCGAGGTCGCCCGTGTTGATGCGCACGCCATCGACCAGCACCAGGGTGTGGGCCGAGTTGGTGCCACGCAGGAACAGCGAGCTCTGCTTGCCCAGGCCGCCGCTGTTGTTGAGGTTGATGCCGGCACGGCCGCGCAGCAGATCTTGCAGCGACGGCGCCTGGCTGCGCTCGATCTCGGCGCGGTCGATCACCTGCGCCGGTGAGATGCTGTCCTGCAGGGCGATCGGGGTGCGCGTGGCGGTGACCAGCACCTGGTCCAGCGCGGTGGCGTCGTCCTGTGCGGCGGCCAGCAGGGGCAGGGCCGAGAGCACGGCCAGGGAAAGAACGCGGGTTTGCAGCTTCATCGATGACTCCATGCACCGCGCACGCCCGCGCGGCAAGGGGTGGGGATGATCGCGCTGCAGGGAGGTTCGACGGTGGGCGGGCGCGCGCAGGCGCCAGCTTGCCGCCGCCATGCCCGCCGCATCGCAACCAGTCGTCTTCCAGGCCGGTCTCCGGGCTCGCGGGTCGATGGCGGTGCCATCGTGCCAGGCGCCTTCCCATGCCGGAGCACAGTGGCGTATTGCCTGGTGTTTCCACGCTTACCGTTGCGGGGGCAGCGCCGGAGTGGCGGCGTGGCACAGGGCCTGACGCGTCACCGGCTTCCCGTTTCAACCTGGCGGCATTGCAGCCCCAGGTCACCTGAAAGTGGGCGCAGTCTAAGGCATCCGCCGGGCCCATGGCGCGCACCGGTTAGAATGCGCCTCGCTTTTTCGATGTGATCTCCATGACCCCAACGTGGTTGCAGCACCCCGGCACCGACGCCCGTGACCCGCACCGGCCGGACGCAGCGGGCAGCAGACGGGGCGCGGCATGATCCTCGATCTGATCCGCCACGCCAGCACGGGCCGCGACGATCATCTTGATGGCCGCACCGATCCGCCGCTGCACGAGGGCGCGACCGACGCCCTGTGCGCGCGCTACGCCGGGCTGCGCTGGCAGCGGGTGCTGTCCTCGCCTCGGCAGCGAGCGCTGTTGACCGCCGAGGCATTGGCCTTGCCCCACGCGGTGGACGTGGAGGCCGATGAGGAATGGGAAGAACTGGATTTCGGCGACTGGGACGGGCTCGCGCTGGAGGCGCTGCCGATGGATGCGCTGTCAGCGTTCCATCTGGACCCGCACGCCAACCCGCCGCCGCATGGCGAAAGCTGGGGCCACTTCGAGCGCCGCATCGCGCGGGGACTGCACCGGCTGCTGGATGAGCCCGAGCCGGTCCCGACCCTGATCGTCAGCCATGGCGGACCGCTGCGGATGGTGCTGTCGCAGGTATGCGGCCTGCCGATGGCGATGTGCTGGGCGCTGCGCATCGATCACGGCACGCGGCTGCGCCTGCGCGTGGAGCGCGAGGACGACCGGCTGTGGGGCGAACTGCTGGAGCTGCAGCAGGTATGAGGCGCGCGGCTACCGACGGTGTGTCGGTAGCCGTGGATCAGCGGTTGTCATCGACCATCTCGAACGGCGGCGCTTCGTCGCCGTCATCGTCGCGATGCTCCACGGTGCGGTCGTAGACCGGGCCGGAGGCGGGCGGCGCCTTCTTCAGCGGCTGGTCGGCGATGATCGCTTCGTACTCGGCCACCAGCACGGTGCGGCGCGCCTCCGGCAGTTCCTGCCAGTGGCAGTCCTGCAGCGCACCTTCCAGCGAGTAGAGCAGGTTCAAGCTGGGCTTGAAGCCGGCGCGGCGCACTTTGACGAAGGCACCGACCGCGCCGACCGCCACCAGATCTTCCGGCGTACGCAGACCGACCTGGCGCAGCCATGCTGCGCTCTTCGGGCCGATGTTGCGCAGCTTGACGCCACTCATCCCAAAGCCTCGACGAACACCGCGGCGATGGCTTCCAGCCCGGCCTGGTCCTCGGCATCGAAGCGCGCCAGCGAGGGGCTGTCCAGATCGAACACGCCGACCAGCTCGCCGTGGTGGACCAACGGCACCACCAGTTCCGAGCGCGAGGCCGAGTCGCAGGCGATGTGGCCCGGGAACGCATCGACGTCTTCGATACGCTGGGTCACCCGCTGCGAAGCCGCGGCGCCACACACGCCCTTGTCGAGTGGAATGCGCACGCAGGCGGGCAGACCCTGGAACGGGCCGACGACCAGCTCCTTGCCATCGAAGAAATAGAAGCCGACCCAGTTCAGGTGCGGCAGGGCGTGGTAGACCAGCGCCGACAGGTTGGCCGCATTGGCGATGCGGTCGCGCTCGCCGTGCACCAGGGCGCGGGCCTGGGCCAGCAGCTGGCCGTACTGTTCCGGCTTGCTGCCGGTGAGCGTGGAGGTATCGAACATGGCCGCAGTCTACCAAGCGCAGCGGTTGGGTGCCCCGGGGCCGGCCGAACGCAGCGGACCGCACCGCAGCGCTGCCGGGACGGCGGATAATGGCGCGTTTCCGCCCCCGGTCGTCCCCATGCCCCTGCCTGCGCCGCGCCCTGCCGCCCTGTTCGTCACCGGTACCGACACCGGCATCGGCAAGACCTTCAGCAGCTGTGTGCTGCTGCATGCCCTGCGCCGCCACGGCGGCACCGCGGTGGGCATGAAGCCGGTCGCCAGTGGCTGCGAGCGCACGCCCGAGGGCCTGCGCAACGAGGACGCCACGGCCCTGCTGGCCGCCAGCATGCCGATGCCCGCATATGACGACCTCAACCCGTTCGCGCTCGAGCAGCCGCTGGCCCCGGAGATCGCCGCGGCGGAGGCTGGCGTGCAACTGTCGCTGGCGCCGATCGAGGCCGCCTTCGCGCGCCTGCGCGCCAGCGCGGACACGGTGGTGGTCGAGGGCGTCGGCGGCTGGCTGGCGCCGCTGTCGGCCAGGCTGGACCAGAGTGATCTGGTGCACGCGCTGGCGCTGCCCGTGGTGATGGTGGTCGGGCTGCGGCTGGGCTGCCTCAACCATGCGCGGCTGACTGCCGAGGCGATCGCGGCCCGTGGCGCGCGCTGCATCGGCTGGATTGCCAACGACGTGGACCCGAGCATGGCACGCCGCGACGAGAACGTCGCACTGCTCACCGCGCGGCTGCCGATGCCATGTTGGGGGCGCCTGCCGTATGCGCCGGGCGTGGACCCGGCCCGCCTGGCGGACCGGCTGGTGTTCTGAGTGTCAGGTGCCTGCGCGCGTCTGCAGGGCGGTCGCCAACCGGCCGACCGTGGCGATCGCGCCGAGGAAACGCGCGTCGAGTTCCTGGCAGCATGACAGGCGCAGGCAATGCCGGTAGCGGGCACCGCGCGAGTAGACCTGGCCGGGCATGAACACCACGCCCTCGGCCAAGGCCTGCTCGAACAGCTCCCCGGCATCGATCGCGGCAGGCAGCTCCACCCACAGCAGGAACCCGCCGGTAGGCTGGGTGGCCGACGTGCCGGGCGGGAAGTGCTGCGCGATCAGGCCACGCACGTGGCTGACCTGGTCGCTGTAGAGCCGACGCAAGCCCCGCAGATGATGCTCATAGTTGCCGGCCTCCAGGAACGCGGCAACCGCGTCGCCGAGCAGGCGTGATTCTGCGCCGGAAGAATGGAACTTCAGCAGCTGGATATCGGCGGCGAAGCGGCCACCGTCGAGCCAGCCGATGCGGTAGTCCGGTGCCAGCGTCTTGGAGAAGCCGCTGCAGACCATGATCCAGCCATCGCGGTCAAAGCTCTTGGCCAACGGCTCCAGCGGTTCCTTGAACTGCAGTTCGGCGTAGACCGCGTCTTCGATCAACGGCACCTGGTAATGGTTCACCAGCGCGGCAAGGCGCTGCTTGTTCGGCACGGGCATGCTGCCGCCGAGCGGATTGTGCACGGTCGGCATGGCCATGATCGCGGCGATGCCGCCGGCGGCGAGCAGCGCTTCCAGTGCATCCAGATCGAGTCCGTCGCGCGGATGGGTGGGCAGCTCGATCGCGCGCAGGCCCAGGCTGCGCAGCAGCGGGTAGATGTTGAAGTAGGAGGGCGCTTCGATCGCCACCGCATCGCCGGGTTGGGTCACCACGCGCAGCGCAAGCTGCAGGGCTTCCATCGCGCCATGCGTGAGCACCAGCCGGTCCGTGGTGGTGTGCAGCCCCAGCCGTGGCCCACGCTGCACGATCTGCGTCAGCAGCCGTGCCGCACCGTTGGGACGTGCGTAGGTCTCCACCGTGGTGGCGGCCCGGCGCAGTACCTGCGCGGTGGTGCGTGCCAGCTGGGCACCGGGATAGAAACGCTTGCCGCGCGGGCCGGCGAACGCCAGATCGACGATGTCCGGTTGCTGCTGTGCGGCCAGTACGCGGGCCATCATCGCCTGCTGCGAGGGTGCGGTCGGTGGTGAGGGCGCCTGCCGCAGCGACTGGGTCGGTTCGGGCAGGCGCGGGCTCACCACGAAGCCCGCCTTGGGCCGCGGCAGCACCAGCCCGGCATCTTCCAGCTGCCGATACGCGGCGATCACCGTGTTGAGGCTGAGGCTGCGCTGTGTCGCCAGGCCGCGCAGCGACGGCAGCCGGGTGCCGACCGGCAAGCGACCACTGCGGATCGCATCGGCCATTTCATCGGCCAGGGACTGGTAGAGGTTGGTCGCCATCGGCATCTGCATCCACGGGTATCTGTAACCGTGCGGATGCCAGCCATCTGCATCTGTATCCGCCTCGGGACGCAGCCTACCATGGGGCTCGATGACTTCCCTCGCGCACGGCAGAGCGATGTGTGCCGTGCGTCTTTTCTTCTGGTTCCCCGCGTGATCAGCGCGCCGAAATGGTGGTGCTCACCAGGCGCGGCTGCTCGCGGTACAGCGCCGGGTACTGCTGCTTCAGCGCGGCCACCTTGGGCAGGTCGTTGATCCGGATGTACAGCGATTCCGGATGCAGCGTGAGGTAGTTCTGGTGATACCCCTCGGCGGCGAAGAACGGCTTGCCGCCATCGACCTGGGTCACCACCGGCGCGGCGTAGGTCCTGGCCTGCTGCAACTGGGCGATATAGGCGCGGGTGGCATCGCGCTGCGCCGCGTCGTCGGCATAGACCGCCGAGCGGTACTGCGTGCCTCGGTCCGGGCCCTGCCGGTTGAGCTGGGTCGGATCATGCGCCACCGAGAAGAACACCTGCATCAGTTGGCCATAGCTGACCTGGGCCGGATCGTAGGTGACCTGCACCGCTTCTGCATGGCCGGTACCGCCGCCGCCGACGCGCGGGTAGGTGGCATTCGCCGCACTGCCGCCGATGTAGCCGGAGAGCGCGTTGTCCACGCCCTTGATGTGCTGGAACACGCCCTGCACACCCCAGAAGCAGCCACCGGCGAATACCACCTGTGCACGCTTCACACCGGGTTGGCGCAGGTCGGCCTTGCCTGCAGGTGGCGGCATCGCCGCGGCTGTGATGGCTGCGGCGGCGTGTGCCGGTCGATCCAGACCCAGCACCACGCTGGCGGTGAGTGCCGCGATAGCGACAGCGATGCCGCCTGCAACGAGTTTGTCGACTGCGATCTTCATGCGATGGCTCCTCACCCAAACGTAAAGGCGTAGGCGTGCACGCCCGGATCGAGGAACTCGATCTCGAAGGTGCGCTCCTGCACGGCGCCGGACTGGCGGATCAGCTGATACAGACGGTTGTCATCCACGCGGCCGTCGCCGTCGGCGGAGATGTCTCCACCGGCCGCAGCGCCGGGCGCCTGCCCGTCGATGCGCACGCGGAACCGGACCGGCTTGCCGTCCTCGCCCGGCGCCAGCACCAGGTGCAGGTCGCGCGCATGGAAGCGGAAGGCGATGCGGCCGCCGCGTGTCTCCAGCCGGGCGTCTTCGTTGCCCACGGTCCAGCGCCCGGCCAAGGCCCACTGGTTGTGCTGAAGGGTGGCAGGCACGGTGTAGTCGGCAGGCTTATCCTGGTGCAGGCCACCGGGCGAGGCGAAGTTCTCGGCACGCGCATGGCCGAGGTAGGTCTCCGGTGATTTGAGGTTGCTCATGTCGGCCTGGCGCGCCACGCCGTCCAGCGTCATCGCGACCGGTGCATCGTCACCGGGCAGGATGTTGCCGGCCTCGCGCAGCAGCTGGCGGATGATCTGCTCGGACTGCGCGTAGTTGCCCTCGCCGAAGTGATGCGCGCGGATCCGGCCCTGCGCATCGATGAAGTAATGCGCCGGCCAGTACTTGTTGTTGAAGCCGCGCCAGATGGCGAAGTCGTTGTCGATCGCGACCGGGTAGGTGACCTTCAGGTCCTCCACCGCCCGCTGCACGTTGGGGAGATTGCGCTCGAAGGCGAACTCCGGCGCATGCACGCCGATCACCACCAGACCGTGATCGCGATAGCGCTCGGCCCACTCACGCACGTAGGGCATCGCGCGCAGGCAGTTGATGCAGGAGTAGGTCCAGAAGTCGACCAGCACCACCTTGCCGCGCAACGCCTGCGCGTCCAGCGGCGGGCTGTTGAGCCAGCCGGTCGCACCGGCCAGCGAGGGCAGGGTGCCTTCCACCGGCAGCGGCTGCCCAGGGGCACCGGCGGTGCTCATCATCGCCGCACCGGCCGCGGGCTGCTGCGCCGGAAGTACATCGAGCAGGCCCTGCTCCAGCTTGGCGGTGCTGACCGTGGAGAGCCGGGTCAGCACGCCGGTATCCCACCCCATCGCGATGGCGACCACCGCCAGCAACGCGGCGATGCCGAGCCCGCGGCGCACCCACTCCCCCACGCCGAGGCGGCGCTTGAGCGCGGCGAACACGCGCCCGCCGATCCAGATCGCCAGGGCCAGCGAGGTGGCCGCGCCCAGTGCGTAGGCCAGCAGCAGCCCGCTGGTGCCGACGCTGGCGCCCTGCAGCGCCGCGCCGGTGAGGATCAGGCCGAGGATCGGCCCCGCACACGGCGCCCACAGCAGGCCGGTGGCGATGCCGATCAGCAGCGAGGTGCCCACGCCCCCCCGCCCCGCGTCACTGGCCGCATCGGCCGAGGCGCTGAGCCGTGCGCCCAGCCGCTGGAACGGCGACAGCAGGCGGTCGGCCAGCGCCGGCCACAGCAGCGCCAGCGCGAACACTGCCATCACCACCAGCGCGATCCAGCGCCCGATCTGGTTGGCCTGCGCCACCCATTGGCTGCTCACCGCCGCCAGGCTGGCGACCACGGCGAACATCAACGCCATGCCGATCAGCAGCGGCAGGCCACTGCGCAGGAACGGGCGGTCCGAGCGGGCGAACACGAACGGCAGCACCGGCAGGATGCAGGGGCTGAGGATGGTGAGCACGCCACCGAGGTAGGCCAGCACGAGCAGAAGCATGGAGAGGTCCTTCTATGACGCAGGGGAGTGCGGCGCTCAGGCCGCGACGAAATTCATGGCCACGCCGTTCATGCAGTAGCGCAGGCCGGTGGGCCGCGGGCCGTCATCGAACACGTGGCCGAGATGACCACCGCAGCGCCGGCAGTGCGCCTCGACGCGGACCATGCCCAAGGTGGTGTCGCGGTCTTCGCCGACGGCATCGTGCAGCGGCGCCCAGAAGCTTGGCCAACCGGTGCCGCTGTCGAACTTGGTGGAGGAGGAGAACAACGGCAGCGCGCAGCCGGCACAGCTGAAGGTGCCACGCCGATGCTCTTTGTTGAGGGGGCTGCTGAACGGCCGCTCGGTACTCTGCCGCCGCAGCACGCTGTACTGGGCGGGCGTGAGCTGCTCGCGCCACTGCGCATCGCTGCGCATCACCTCGAACTGGCGTGCGGGTGCGGCGGGCGCCGCCGGGGCAGGGTTGCTGCAGGCGGTCAGGCCAAACAGACCGGCGGCGGCCGTCATGCCACCCATTCCAAGCACTTTGCGACGTGTGAAGCGCATGACCGATCTCCGGGCACGGGGACGATGCGGCCATGCTGCGCCCGGCCCGGTCAACGAATCCTCACGCAGGGTTAAATTTTCCGTGACACATTCAGGTCGCGATCCGTCGACAATGCCGCCATGCCCTCCTGCCGCCCCCTGAGCCGATGAGCAGTGCCAAGCGTGTCCTGATCGTCGAAGACGATGTCCACATCGCCAACCTGCTGCGCATGCACCTGCGCGATGAAGGCTATGAGGTCACCCATGCCGCCACCGGCGATGAGGGCCTGGCCCTGCTGGAGGCGCAGCCGTGGAGCGCGCTGGTGCTGGACCTGATGCTGCCCGGCGTGGACGGCCTGGAGATCTGCAAGCGTGCCCGGGCGATGACGCGCTACACCCCGATCATCATCACCAGTGCGCGCGCCAGTGAAGTGCACCGCATTCTCGGCCTGGAGCTGGGTGCGGACGATTATCTGGCCAAGCCCTTCTCGATGCTGGAACTGGTGGCACGCGTGAAGGCGCTGCTGCGCCGTGTCGAGGCGATGGCGCAGAACGCACGCATCGACGCCGGCGAGATCGAGGTGGCCGGGCTGCGCATCGACCCGGTCGCACGCACGGCACTGGTCGACGGCCGGCCCCTGGAACTGACCCCGCGCGAGTTCGACCTGCTGTACTTCTTCGCCCGTCATCCGGACCAGGTCTATTCGCGGATGGACCTGCTCAACCAGGTCTGGGGCTATCAACACGACGGCTACGAGCACACCGTCAACACCCACATCAACCGGCTGCGCAACAAGATCGAGCGCGATGCGGCCAACCCGCAGCGTATCCAGACGGTGTGGGGGCGCGGCTACAAACTGGTCGATGGCCACGAGGGGGCAGACACATGATCCGCCTCACCTTGTCCCAGCGCCTGTCCGCGGTGTTCTTCGCGCTGTTGCTGCTGTGCTGTGGCGCACTGGTCTGGATCCAGATGCGCAGCACCACTGTGCATGAGCAGGAAACCGTGCAGCGCCTCTCACGCGGGCTGGCCGAGCACATCGCGCGCAGCGGCGAGTTGATGGATGGTCGCGGCATGCGCAATGGTGAAGTGCGCGCTTTGTTCGGCAAGCTGATGGCGGTCAACCCGAGCGTGGAGGTGTATCTGCTCGATGACCAGGGCCGCATCCTTGGCCATGACGCGCCGGACGGTCACCTCAAGCGCAGCCGTGTCGATCTGGCGCCTGTGCAGGCGCTGCTGCGCGACGAGCCGTTGCCGATCCTCGGCGATGACCCACGCAGCGCGACCGGCCGCAAGGTGTTCAACGCGGCGCCGCTGTGGGTGCAGGGGCATCAGGCGGGCTACATCTACGTGGTGCTGGTCGGTGAACAGCGCGAGGCGCTCGCCGCCAATATCGCGGCCAACAGTACGCTGCGCACCACGTTGTGGTCGCTGGCGATCGTGGCCGTGGTGGGGCTGCTGGCTGGCCTGGTCGCGTTCCGCTGGGTGACCCGCCCGTTGCGCCAGCTGACCCGGCGCATCCAGTCCTTCGATGTGGATAGCGCTACCCCGGACGCCGCGCCGCCACCGGCACCGGTGCGTCCCGGCGAACGTGACGAACTGGCCATCCTGCAGCACAGCTTCGGGCATATGGCCCAGCGCTTGGGCGAGCAGTGGCAACAGCTGCGCCAGCAGGATCTGCAGCGGCGCGAACTGGTCGCCAACATCTCGCACGATCTGCGCACGCCGTTGTCGTCGCTGCACGGGTATCTGGAAACCCTGGCGCTCAAGGACGCCACGCTCAGCGCCGAGGAGCGCCAGCGCTATCTCTCCATCGCCTTGTCGCAGAGCCACAAGGTCGGCCGGCTGGCCCAGGCGCTGTTCGAGCTGGCCCGCCTTGAACACGGCGGCGTGGTGCTGGACCGCCAGACCTTCTCGCTGCCCGATCTCGTGCAGGATGTGTTCCAGAAGTTCGAGCTGGCGGCGCAGTCGCGTCGGCAGACGTTGAGCGCCGATATTCCGTCGGGCGTGCCGCCGGTGATCGCGGATCTGGCGTTGATCGAGCGGGTGCTGACCAACCTGCTCGACAACGCGATCCGCCACACGCCCGAGGGCGGCCGTATCGCCGTGACCCTGCGCGCGGTCAGTGGCGAGGTGCAGATCAGCATCGCCGACAGTGGTCCGGGCATCGCCCCGGAGCGGCGCGACACATTGTTCACCGCCATGCCGGCGCTGGGCAGCCAGCGGCCGGACAGCGGCGGGCTGGGCCTACTGATCGTGCATCGCATCCTGCAACTGCATGGGCGCGATATCCGCCTGCTGGAGAGTCGCGAGGGGGCGCTGTTCGTGTTCTCGTTGCCGGCCGCGCGCTGAGCGCCCGCGGGAGCGCGTCAGGCATCTGGCAGCAACAGCCGGAACCTTGCACCGCCGAGAACCGAGTCGCAGACGTCCGCGCGGCCACCGTGTTTGATGGCGATGATATGGACCAGGGCCAGCCCCAGTCCGAAGCCATCGGGGTGCCGCTGCAGCTGCACGTACGGCTGGAAAATGCGTTCGCGGTCTGCCGGGGCGACGCCAGGTCCGTCATCGTCCACGGCGATGACCACCCATTGCTCGACCGTGGATGCGCTTACCACCACCTCGCTGGCCGCATGGCGGCACGCGTTGCCGATCAGGTTGCCCAGTGCCAGCAGCAGCGCATCGCGGTTGGCGACGAGGGTGCGTTGATGCGAGGGCAGGAAGCGCAGGCGCCGCACCCTGCCGCCGGGCGGAAGACGCTGGTCGAGCGCGTCGAACACCTCGGCAACCTCCAATCGTTGGGTGCTGATCCGCAGGCTGCGCCCGAACTGCGCATAGGTCACGCCAGCCGAGGCAAGTTGCTCCAACCGGGTGACATCGGCTTTCAGACCTTCGAGCAGCTCAGTGCCTTCCGGGTCCTCGTCACCTACCTGCATCATGGCCAGTGCGAAACGCATCCGCGCCAGCGGGGTGCGGGTTTCGTGCGCAACCGCCTGGGACAGGATCCGCTGCCCTTCCATGACGTCCTGCAGTTGGGTGGCCATCCTGGACAATGCTTCGCGCAGGGGTCGCACCAGGTGCGTGCCGACCGCCGGTGCACCGACGGCGAGGTCGCCCTGCTGTATCGCCAGCGCCATGTGGCCCAGCGCATAGACATCACGCCAGAGCCGATACACCAGAAAATAGAGCGGCAGTGCGATGGCGATGACGAAAATGCCGACCATTACCAGCGTGTCCACGCTCGGGCTGTCGTACCAGGCGACATCGGCCTTGTCGGGTTTGGAGAAATCGCCCAGCACCAGCACCTCGCTGGAGCCAGGCAGCCGCTGATAGCTGAAATGGGCATCGTCGGTCACCACGAGTCCCCCCTGTTCGAGATGTTGCAGCGATTGGGGATAGAGCGTGTGCGGTGCCTCGGCCATTGGTATCACCCGCACTGGGTAGGCGAACTGCGTCTGCAGCAGCCGGGTCAGTTGCGGCCATTGCGCCTGCGGGGTATCGGCATAGCGAGCCTGCAGGAGATGATGGATGCCTTGCAGCTGTGTGCGGATCTGCTGGTCTTCGCCCTGCTCGGTGAGCGCGGCCCATAGGTACAGTCCGGAGCCGATAAGAATGAGGTAGGCCAGTACGAAGCCCAGGCAATAGCGCAGGAAGAGGCGGAAATGCCCGGCGTGGTGAATGGCCGTACCAGAGGACGCCATCGGGTCAGTCCCACCCGGCCCGGTTGAACAGATAGCCCTTGCTGCGGATCGTTTTGATGCGATCCGGCACCTCGCCAAGGTCGCCGAGCTTGCGGCGCAGCCGTGAGATGCGGGCATCGATCGAGCGATCCAGTCCGTCAAATCCGATGCCGCGCAGGTCGCGCAACAGATCGTCCCGGCTGAGTATCGTTCCGGCGCTCTCGGCCAGGCACAGCAGGAGATCGAATTCGGCCGTCGTCAATTCGATGCGTTTGGACTGCAGGGTCACCTCGCGGATATCGCGCTCGATGCGCAGTTGCCCGAAGCACAGTGTCGGGCGGGTCTGTCGTTGGCCGCTGTCGCGACGCAGATGCGCACGGATACGTGCCAGCAGCACGCGCGGCTCGATCGGCTTGCCGATGTAATCGTCGGCACCCAGCTCAAGCCCCAGGACCTGATCGATATCATCGGTACGGGCGCTCAGCATGCATATCACGCCGGGATAGCGGGGACGCAGCGCTGCGCACACCGCAAAGCCATCGATGCCCGGCAGGGTCACGTCGAGCAGCACCACGGCCGGATCCAGCGCAGGAATCCGCTCCACGGCACGCTCGCCAGTGAGTTCATGCAGTACGTCATAGCCGTGTCTGGCCAGATAGCCGCTCACCAGCCTGCCCAGACGCTCGTCATCCTCCACCAGTACGATATCGACCATCGCTGCATCGCCTGCCTGACCTGACGCGATCGTAAAGCAGTACGGCAAGGCATCGCCCGTCACACGCAATGCGGTGGGCCGTTCGTGAGCCGTGGTGCCGCCACGCTGAAACAAAGGACGTCAATTGGTGCAGACAACGACTGCCCGTGGCGTATACAGCAGCTTCAGTGGTGCGGCGATGGATCCGGGACGGACACTGCTGCAGTGTCGCATTCTGCACGTTGTCACGCGCGGTTACACACAGTCGACAACGGTTTCGACAGGCACACGCGCACGCCACTGACATGTGGCCGGCAGGGACCCACGCTGTGTACTCCCAACCACGGAGTCACCCATGTACATCAAGCGTTCCCTCATTGCCCTGTCGCTCGCCCTGGTCGCCACCACCGCCCACGCTTCTTCCCCTGATCGCGAAGGTGCCTATGTTTACGGTGGTCTCGGCAAGACGCACGTCAAGTCGAAGACCCCTGCAGCAGACGTGATTCCCGGTGAAAAGCGCAAGCAGAGCGATTCGGGGACCAGCTACGCCAGCGGCGCCGGATATCGCTTCGGGCCATTCCTGGCCGCAGAAGCTTCGTTCGAGAACACACTCAAGAACAGCCGCAGCAAGGACGTGTCGCGACTGACGAACCGCTCGCTCAATGTCGGCGGGCTTGCATTGCTGCCGATTGGCGACCGTGTCGAAGTGTTCGGCAAGGCAGCGGTCGGCAGTCGCCAGCAGAGCTTGGCCCCGCCCAAGAACGCGGTGGGGGATACCAAGCGAATCCGCCAGAGCAAGTTCGGCGTCACGCCCAGCGTCGGTGCCAACGTGTACCTGACCGAGGCACTTGCCGTGCGCGCGGAGTACAGCATTCCACAGTCGGTCAACAAGAAGGTGACGCAGGCCTCGGGGGACGAAAAAATGCGCCTGAACACCTGGAACGTGGGTATGTCCTACCGCTTCTGATTCGAGCGACCGCCGCCGATCCGTGCGGATCGGTGGCGGCTTCCCAAAGTGAGCGGGTGCAGTGCCGCGCGCTCACATCCCGGTAGGAGAAAGACCCATGAGTGGTATCTGTGGCGCGGTCCTGCGTCCTGGACGGTGCGCAGCGGAACTGTCGCAGCACGTGCAAGCCATGAGTGTGACACCACGCCATCGTGACAGCGTGCCACCTGCGCCCTGGTGTGAAGAGGATGACGGCGTGGCACTGGCCCAGTTGCACGCCGGCCCGGCGCGGCATGGCTCGCCCCGCAGGTCCCGGTGCGGGCGCTACGTGCTGTGCATGGATGGCAGGTTGAACGTGCGCACCGCCCTTGAGCGCGAGTACGCCACGAGCGTCCATCCAGGTGCGGATGATGCGACCCTGCTGTTGCTGTCCATCGCGGCGCGCGGGGTGCAGCGTACGCTGCACGATTGCGATGGCACGCTTGCGCTGGCGGTATGGGACTGCCAGGACAAGGTGCTCTGGCTGGCCCGCGACCGGGTGGGGGCCCGTCCGCTCTATTACGGGTGGTGCCATGGCGACGTGTTGTTCGGCTCCAGTGTTACATCGCTGCACGGCTATCCCGGCTTTCAGGCGCCCATCAGCCGCGATGCACTCACCCTGTTGCTTCGCTATGGCTACATCCCCGCCCCGCACAGCATTCAACAGGGCATTTTCAAGGTTTCAGCGGGCTGCGTGGTCCGTCTCAACCTGGCCGCGCGCGAAGCCGGCGCAACTGCGCATGTCGATCACGCAGGAGGTCGCCGCTACTGGGATGCCCGAGAGGACATGTGCGCCGCGATCGACGAGCGGGCCTACTCAACACTGAGTTTCGACGATGCGACGGGAAAACTGGAGCTGCTCCTGCACCAGGCTGTCTCGCGATGCAGGCCTCACGGCGCTCCGGCGGCCGCATTTCTTTCCGGCGGGACCGATTCATCGCTGGTGACCGCCGTGCTGCAGTCCCAATCCACGCTGCCGGTGGAAACCTTCACGGTCGGCTTCGATGATCCGCGTCATGACGAATCGGACTGGGCGGATCAAGTTGCTGGACGCCTGAGGACGCGGCATACCCGGCACATCCTGCGTTGGAACGAGGCTGCGGCGCTGGTGGCGTCCCTGCCGGACGTCTGGTGTGAGCCCTTTGCCGATGCCTCCCAGATGCCGACGCTGCTCGCGTGCGCGCTGGTCGCCAAAGACCACAGCAGCGTGTTCACCGGCGATGGGGGCGATGAACTCTTCCATGGCCATGGGGCCTATCAGCGGGCCCTGCGTAATGCGGCCTGGACGGCGCGCATGCCTGCGCCCTTGCGGCGGATGCTGCAGCAATGGCCGCAGCGTGACGGCGAGCGTGCCCGGCTGGGTGGATGGCCCGCGCTGCGCTCGGAGCTGCAGGCAGACAGTCTGGAAGCACATTACCTGCTGCGCGTATCGCGTTGGCGCGATCCCTCCCGCGCCGTGCTGCATGCAAGTGAACCTCTTACGCTCTTTACCGACTGCCAGCGCTGGCTCCCTGCGGGCGATCCGGCCGACCGCGTCCAGTACCTGGATTTCATGATGGATCTCGGCAACGGGATCATGACCAAGATCGATCGTGCCGGTGCCGCGCATGGGCTGGACACGCGCTCTCCACTACTCGATGCCGCCGTCGCACGCTTTGCCTGGTCGCTCCCCAGCCCGCTCAAATACGCCGGTGGCGAGCACAAGCGCATCCTCAAGCGGCTGTTGTGCCGGCATCTGCCGGAGCACCTGGTCCACCGTCCGAAAATGGGCTTCGGTCCCCCCGTGGCGGCCTGGCTGGCCGGCCCACTGCTTCCGTGGGCCGACGCGCTGCTCGACGAGGAACGCCTGCGCCGGGAGGGGTACTTCGATGCGGCCGTGGTCGGGCGTATCTGGGCCGAATTCCGTGAGGGGCGGCGCAAGTGGCACACCCACCTGTGGCCGATCCTGATGTTCCAGGCGTGGCTGGAGCGCCATCGGCGCGCCATCGCCGAGGCCTGATCGCCGGCCAAAAAAAAGACCCGACAGAGGGAGGGTTCTGTCGGGTCTGGGATTGCGTGGGGGGAGGGACCCACGCAAATTCGATGTTGTCCGGCTCAGCCGCGGGTCTTGCCTGCGCTGGGCGTGGCGGCCGCGAACGGCTGCCGGGCGAGTTCGCCGAAGGCTTCGGAGGCCTTCAGCCCCAGGCCGGCCACTTCCTGGCTGGCGCTGGTCCAACGGGCGAGGTTGTCACGTGCCAGTTGCGCGCCTTTGGGCAGCAGCGACTGCAGCGTGCCAGCATCCTGTGACTGCACCATTTCACCGAAGAACCCGCTGGTGGCGGTGATGTTCTTTTCCAGCGTCTTCAACTGCACCCCGAACATGCTCTCGGCATTCTCCAGTGCGAGCCGGTTGGCACGCGTGGCCGTGGCGGCCAACTGGCGGGTGTAGTCGCTGAAGGAATCGGTGAACGCGGACGCCATGGTCAGGACGGCTCGAGAACGTTGATGCAATGCAGCATACGCCGAAAATATTGCATTGCAACATTCCGTTGACCGTTGTCGTGCGGATTCAGTCGAATGTTTTACATATCAATGGGTTGCGCAGTGTTTCGGGCGGTAGCTTATGGCCCGGAGCCGGCCAGGGGCCGGCACTACCGCGCCGTATGATGCCCGCGTGCCATCGGATCAGCCGCGGTAGCGGCAGCCGGAGGTGCAGGTCTCGTGCACGGTGACTTCGCTCAGCTCGGGCAGGGCCGGCTTGAGTTCGTCCCAGATCCACATCGCCAGGCGCTCGCTGGTCGGGTTTTCCAGGCCGGGGATGTCGTTGAGGTAGTGGTGGTCCAGACGGTCGTAGATCGGCTGGAAGGCAGCTTTGACGTCGCCGAAGTCCATGATCCAGCCGGTCTGCTCGCCGGGCTCGCCTTCCACTTTGAGTTCCACCCGGAAGGAGTGGCCGTGCAGGCGCGCGCACTTATGGCCCACCGGGACGTTGGGGAGGTGGTGAGCGGCCTCGAGGGTAAAGACTTTGAAGATTTCCATGGCCGCATTGTAGCGGTGGGCTGGGGCTCCAGCAGGGGTCGGGCGTTAATTGTTGCTAACGAAAACATTTCCATCCGGATGAAGAGATGTTAGTTTCTCTTATATCCGTATGAAGAGATGTTATTGGCCGTGGTTCAGCCAGGCATGGACTACTGCGGAACTTGTCGTCCACCACCCCACTGAAGTTCATGCCCAAGCACACTCTTCTTGTAGCGGCGTTGTCCGTCGCTCTGGCAACGCCTTTGACCGCGTTCGCCGACGCCGCCCCCGATGCCGCCGCCGCCGGCGACAGCAAGACCCTCGCCGCCGTGCGGGTCACCGGGTCCAACATCAAGCGCACGGATACCGAGTCGGCCAACCCGGTGCAGGTGATCGAGCGCCAGCAGCTGGAGGAGACCGGCAAGGCCACCGTCGCCGACCTGCTGCGCTCGATCTCGGCCAACACCGGCAACGCCGCCAACGAAACCACCAACAACGGGTGGGCCTCCGGTTCGGCCGGCATCGGCCTGCGCGGCCTGTCGCAGAAGAACACGCTGGTGCTGCTCAATGGCCGCCGCCTGGCCAACTACGGGTTCCCGGCCGGCGGCCTGTCGGACACCTTCGTCAACCTCAACGCGCTGCCGCTGGTTGCCGTGGAGCGCATCGAAGTGCTCAAGGACGGCGCCTCGGCCGTGTACGGTTCGGATGCCGTGGCCGGCGTGGTCAACATCATCACCCGGCAGAATTTCGAAGGTGCCGAACTCGGTGGCAGCCTGGGCACCGCCGATCAGGGCGGGCTGGACGAGCAGAACCTGAAGTTCATCGGCGGCATCGGTGATCTGGACACGGACGGCTACAACATCCTGGTCAGCCTGGAAGGCTACAACCGCGAGCGCCTGGACCAGGACCAGCGCGACCTGACCAAGTCCGGCATCTACACCGACAAGCCCGGCGGCCGCTGGAACGGCTGGTCGGCCAAGGGCGCACGCTATCTGGTCAATGGCACGTCGGTACCGATGCTCGATGCCAGCGGCAACTGCCCGGACGGCACCACCCTGGTCGCCAGCGCACCGATCGACGGCCTGGCCGGCAACACCTGCGGCTTCAACCAGGCGCCTTACACCACGCTGATCCCCTCGACCAAGCGCTACCAGGCCTACGTCAACGGCACCTTCCGGGTGAACGACAACGTCGAAGCGTTCGGCGAAGTGCTCTACAGCGACATCAAGGGCGTCTCCTGGTTCGGCAGCAGCCCGTTCTTCACCCTGGAAAGCGGCCGCTTCGCGCTCAACGCCGATACCGGGCTGGCCGAGCCGGTGTCGTCCAACCTGCCCGCCAGCAGCCCGTACAACCCGTATGGCCGCGCGGTGCCGATCGAGTACACCTTCTTCAACCTCGGCGCGACCATCAAGACCAACCGCTCGCAGGCCTACCGCGGCCTGGTCGGGCTGCGCGGCAGCCTGCAGAACTGGGATTGGGAAGTGGGTGCGTTCGGCGCCCGCAGCAGTGAGCGCGAGACCGTCTCCGGCGGCTTCGCCAACCGCTATGCGCTGGCCGATGCGCTCGCCACCGGCAGCTACAACCTGCTCAATCCGTCGGCAACCTCGCAGGACGTGCTCAACGCGATCAACATCAGCACGCTGCGCCCGGCCGAGTCGGTGCTGCAGGGCGTGGATGCCAAGATCTCCGGTGCGATCGGCCATACCTGGGCCGGCGAGATCGGGTTCGCCGCCGGTGCCGAATGGCGCCGCGAGAAGCTCGATTCCAACAACCCCTGGCAGATCGACGCGGGCCTGCAGATCCGCCCGGCGATCGCCGAGGTGCACGGTGAGCGCAAGGTCACCGCGGCCTATGCCGAAGTGAACGTGCCGCTGGCAGACCGCCTCGAACTGCAGGCCGCGGCGCGTGCCGATCACTACAGCGATTTCGGCGATGCGTTCTCGCCCAAGCTGAGCCTGCGCTGGCAGCCGTGGGACATCCTGCTGGTGCGTGCCGCCGCCTCCAAGGGCTTCCGCGCGCCGTCACTGTCGGAGAACTCCAACAGCACCAGCATCGCCTACGGCAGCGTGATCGATCCGCGCGACCCGGACGTACCGGGCTCGCGGCAGAACCCGACCTTCTTCACCGTCGGCAACAACGATCTCAAGCCCGAGCGCACCAAGAGCTTCAATGCCGGCATCGTGCTCTCGCCGTGGTCCAACACCAGCCTGAGCGTGGATTACTACCGCATCGAGCTGGAAAACCTGGTGGGCACCAACAACACCCAGACGCTGGTCACCGACAACGTGCCGGGTGCGGTCAGCCGCGATGAGCGCGGCAAGCTGCTGGCGGTGTTCAACCGCTACCAGAACCTCAGCGAGCTGAAGACCTCCGGCTTTGATGTCGAACTGCGCCAGCGCTTCCCGACCACGCAGGCCGGCGACTTCGGCCTGAGCACCGCCTTCACCCACGTGCGCGACTACAGCCGCCCCACCGTGGTCGGTGGTCCGCTGGTGGATTACGCCGGCAGCAACCTCGGTGCCACCCTGCCCAAAAACAAGGCCACCACCACCTTCGACTGGAGCTATGGCGACTTCCGCACCGCGCTGACCTGGTACTACACCAGCGGGTACGACCAGAAGGCCAGCGCCGCGGCCACGGCCGTGCAGGATCGGGTGGATGCGTACAACCAGTTCGATCTGTACCTGGGCTACACCGGTATCGACAAGCTGACCGTGTACGCGAAGATCCAGAACCTGGCCGATGAGGAACCGCCGTACGACGCCTCGTTCCCGGGCATCCGCGCGCCGTACGACTTCAGTCAGTACGACCTGCGTGGTCGCTACTTCACGGTCGGCTTCGACTACCGCTTCTGACCTCATCCACTGCACCGGAGCGTGCGTAGCCACAGGGCCGGAAGGAACCGGCCCGTCTTTCGGGGAATCGCTGTGTCTTTGCAACGTCGTCTGTTCTCTCCCATCGCCTGGGTGGCGCTGGTGCTGTCTGTGTTCGCTGCGCCTGTCTCCGCGCAGAGCGCGTACTTCTTTCCGGGCAGTGGTGATTTTGATCCCGCCGTGCCCACGCCCCAGCAGTTCCTCGGCTATGAGATCGGCAGCCGCTATACGCGGCACGACCAGCTGGTGGCCTACTTCAACGAACTGGCCAAACACTCGGACAAGATCAAGGTCGAAGAAATCGGCCGCAGCTACGAGGGCCGCCCGCTGCTGATTGCCACGGTGACCTCGGCGCAGAATCTCCAGAACCTGGACGCGCTGCGCCGCCAGCACGTCACCCTGGCCGATCCGGCGCAGCCGCTCTCGGCCGCCGGCAGCAGCCCGGTGGTGGTGTGGCTGGGGTACAGCGTGCACGGCAATGAAACCTCCAGCGGTGAAGCGGCGATGCTCACCGCCTACTACCTGGTCGCCAGCCGCAGCGCGGAGACCGCGCAGTGGCTGCAGCAGGCGGTGGTGCTGTTCGATCCGGCGCAGAACCCGGATGGGCGCGACCGCGCGGCGAGCTGGCACAACGCCTATGCATCCTCGCCTGCCTCGGCCGATCCGGCCGACAAGGAACATGTCGAACCGTTCCCGCAGGGCCGCACCAATCACTACTTCACCGATCTCAACCGCGACTGGCTGGCGCTGACCCAGCAGGACACGCGGCCGAAGATCGCCTATTTCCACCAGTGGTACCCCAACGTCCAGATCGATTTCCACGAGATGGGCAAGGACAGCACCTACTACTTCGAGCCGTCGCCGGCGAGCATGCACAGCCCGCTGATTCCGGCGGCATCGTATGACTTCAACAAGACCCTGGCCAAATACCACGCCCAGTCGCTGGATGCACTGGGCTCGCTGTATTACACCGGGGAGAACTTCGACAACTTCTCGCCGGTGTACGGCTCGACCTACCCGGACTTCCACGGTGCGGTCGGCGTGACCGTGGAGCAGGCCAGTTCCCGCGGCCGCGTGCAGGAATCGGTCAATGGTCTGCTGACCTTCGGCTTCACCATCCGCAATCAGGTCGCCACCGGACTGGGCACGGTGCGTGGCGCAGTGACCGAGCGCGACGGGCTGCTGAAGCTGCAGAAGGAGTTCTTCCAGTCCGCACTGAAGCAGGCCAACCAGCAGCCGGTGAAATCCTTCGTGTTTGGTGATGCCGCCGACCCGGGCTTGACCCAGCGGCTGCTGGATCTGCTGCTGCAGCACCAGATCACGGTGCAGGCGCTGACCGCCCCGGTCAGCGTGGACGGGCTGCGCTTCGAGCCGGGCAGCGCGTACGTCATCCAGGCCGCGCAGCCGCAGTTCCGCCTCGTGCATTCGATCTTCGCCGACACCCCACCGATCAAGGGCGATGTGTTCTACGGCAGCACCTCCTACGCGATCGCGCCGGCCTACGGCATCGCCTTTGCCGCGAGCCGCAGCCGGATTGCCGGTGGCGAGCGCGTGGCCAGCGTGCCGGCCGCCAACGGTGGCGTGGTCGGCGGTCAAGCGGGCTACGCCTACGTGTTCGATTGGCGCGATTACAACGCCAGCCGCGCGCTGTATGCGCTCCAGGCCAAGGGTGTATTGACCCGAGCGGCTTTCCAGCCGTTCACCGCAGCCACCGCCCAGGGCGAGCAGTCATTCGGCTATGGCAGCGTGGTGGTGCCGGTCGCCGGACAGCCGCTGGCCGGTGCCGAGCTGCTTGCCGCGGTCGATGCGGTGGCACGCAGCAGTGGCGTGCACATCCAGGCGCTGTCCAGCGGGCAGAGCCGTGGTGGCATCGACTTGGGCAGTGACAGCGTCAAGGCGCTGCGCAAACCGGCGGTGGCGCTGGTGATGGGCGAGGGCGTCAGTGCCACCGAGATCGGCTCGGCGTGGTTCCTGCTTGATCAGCACGTGCAGTTGCCGGCCAGCAAGATCGACCCGGCGCAACTGGGCAAGATCACGCTGGACCGCTACACCACGATTGTCCTGGCCGGCGGTACCTATGCCGGCGTGGACGCCACCGCCGTGGCGGCGCTCAAGCGCTGGATCAACGCCGGTGGCTCGCTGATCACCTACGGCACGGCCGCGCGCTGGGCGATCGAGCAGAAGCTCAGCGACGAAGTGCTGGGGCCGGAGGAGAAGGAACCGGAAGCCGCCCGACGTGCGTTCGGCGATCAGCGCGACATCGCGGCGATCGAACGGGTGAGCGGCAACATCCTCAGCGCGGACGTGGACAACACGCATCCGCTGGGCTTCGGCGTACCGCGTCGGCAGCTGGCGGTGAACAAGGAAAACGGCCTGAGCTTCCAGCCCAGCCGCAACCCCTTCTCCACCGTGGTGCGCATCGACGAGGCGCCCAAGGTCAACGGTTACCTCTCCGAGCGCAACCGCAGCCGCGTCGCCGGTGCCGCGTGGCTGGTGGTGTCGCCGCAGGGGCAGGGCAATGTGGTGCTGTTCGCCGATGATCCGGCGCACCGCAAGTACTGGCACGGCACCGAGCGCCTGCTGTTGAACGCGATCTTCTTCGGCAACCAGCTCAACCCGACCAAGCCGCGCGGCTGACACCCCGGGTACCGGTAGTGCCGGCCGCCGGCCGGCTCCGGACCGTTCCCACCGCGCCGCGCCGCTCCGCCACACTCACCTGATGGCGGGGCTTCCAACCCCAAACAACAGCCGACCAACGTCGGCTGTTTCCGTTTGTCAGACACCCATCACACCCCATGTGAAATTTCCGTATTGCGAATCATTCGCAATACGCATAGGATGGCGCCCGCCGGCTCGACCCGCAGCCGTCCCTCCAGGGGAACCACCATGAAGATCGTTCCGCTCACCGCTGCCCTGATGGCACTGGTGTTGGCCCCGGCCGTCCTCGCGCAGCCGGCCAGCAAGACCGCCACCGCCTCGCCGACCGCCACCGCTTTCCTCACGCAGTTCGCCACCGATGGGACCGACAGCGTCAGCTGGGCCCAGTTCGAGGCCTTCCGTAAACAGCGTTATGCCGAGACCGACCGCAACCACGACGGCCATGTCGACGAACAGGAATACGTCGACGAGTACCTGCAGCGCTTCGACGTGCGTCTGGCCGACGCACGCGCCGGCCATCTGCGCCAGACCGACACCCGCTTCAAGGCGTTGGACCGCGACAAGAACGGCGCGGTCAGCCGAGCCGAGTACGATGCCGCCGGCGAACGTACCTGGGCCGGCTACGAGACGTCGCAGAACGCCACGCAGGAGACCGCCGCGGCGTCTTCGCGCGATCCGCTGAAGATGCCGACCTCGCATACCGCCAACGGCATGCTGGAACTCTACGACCGCAACAAGGATGGCGCGGTGGATCGCGAGGAGTTCGACGCGGTGCGTGCAGCGAGCTTCGCCGCCACCGACACCGACGGCAACGGCACGCTGTCGCTGGCTGAGTACACCGCCGAATTCGAAGGCCGCCTGGACCAGCAGCGCCAGCGCGTGCGCGCCGATGCCGAGCGCCAGGCACGCGTGCGCTTCGCCTCGCTGGACAAGGACGCCGATGGCCGCATGACGTTCGCTGAGTACCAGCTCTCGGGCAAGCGCATGTTTGATCGTGCCGACAGCAACGGCGATGGCGTCGTCGACGCACGCGATCCCGAGCCGGTTGCCGGCGCACACTCGGCCAACGGCAACCGCTAGCGGCCCGGACGTGCCGTGAACGTCCCACGTATCAGCCAACGATGATTCCGGCGCGCGATTCCCCGCGCGTCCTTGCGCCTCCCAGCCCCGCTCGGTCCACCGATCGCCGCAGCCAGGAACGGCCCGCCGCCAACCGCGGCGCTCACGCCATTCCCTACCTCTCCTGCGGAGCCTGATCATGACGTCGTCCCTCACCCTGCTGGCCATGGCGGTTGCCGCCAGCCTGTCCGTTACCGTGCACGCTGAAACCTTCAACGATGCCAGCACGCTGGATACCGTGCGTGTGCAGGCCGAGCGCGCCAGGAAAACGCGCTCGGCCAACCAGAACGTCACCGTGCTGACCGCGGCCGATCTCGACAACGAGATGGCCAACACGATGGAAGAGGCGATCCGCTACATCCCCGGTGTCAGCATCGTGGACATGGGCCGCTTCGGCGATAACGGCTTCAACATCCGTGGCCTGGAAAGCGACCGCGTGGCGATCACCGTCGATGGCCTGAGCCTGGGTGAATCGGTGGAAACCGCGCGCTCCTACGAGTTCTTCCGCGGTGGCCGCGGCGACGTGGATATCGATACGCTCAAGAGCCTGGCGGTGATCAAGGGTGCCGATTCGATCAGCGCCGGCAGCGGCGCACTGGGGGGCGCGGTGGTGTTCACCACCAAGGACCCGGCTGACTATCTCAAGGCGAGCGGCAACGATACCCACCTCGGGTTCAAGGCGGGGTACTCCGGTGCCAACGACGAAACCATGGGCACGCTGACCTTCGCCAACCGCACCGGCATCGTCGAATCGATGCTGGTCTACACCCGTCGCGAAGGCCATGAATCCGAGTCGTGGTACGACACCACGAACGATCGCATCGGGGTCGGCCGCCGCACGCCGGACCCGGTCGACAGCACGCGCGACACCCTGCTCGGCAAGCTCGACCTGCAGCTCGACGACGCCAACACGCTGGGCTTCCTCTACGAGCGTGGCCGCGCCACCAACGACGTGGACAACCTGTCGCGCGTCTATGCACCGGGTTACCTGTCGCGCAAAGGCCATGACACCAACGATCGCGACCGCTACGGCGTGAACTACCAGTGGCGGGCCGACAACGCGCTGTTCGATACCCTGGATGCGCAGGTGGACCGCCAGGTGACCGACAGCCGTGGCATCACCACCATCGTGGCCGGCAGCGGCTGCCCGGGCGGCGCCACGCCGTGCCTGCGCAGCGAGAACCGCTCGACCAAGCAGACCCTGGATCGTGCCGCGGCCGATTTCAGCAAGGTGTTCGCCACCGCCGGCGCGCGCCATGACGTCGTCTACGGCCTGGCCTGGCAGCAGCGCGACATCGACTTCACCGCGATTGATACGCGCTGGAATGCGGCGGGCGCCGTGGCCTCGGTCGAGATCGATCCGCGCCAGGTCCCCAAGACCGATGTGACCGCCTGGAACCTGTACCTGCGCGACAGCGTGCAGCTGCTGGACGAACGGCTCACCCTCAGTGCCGGCGCACGCTATGACCGCTACGACTATTCGCCGCAGGTGGACGCCACCTTCGTGGATCGCACCGGCACCGTGCGCGATGTGAGCTTCGCCGCGCCGAGCTGGCAGGCCGGCGTCGAGTATCGCTTCCTGCCCGACCACGTGCTGTGGGCGCAGGTGGGTCGCGGCTTCCGTGCGCCGACCGTGGCGGACATGTATTCGCCGACCAGCGCCACCCAGGTGATCAATGCGCAGAATGGCCAACCGCTGCTGCTCAACGACACCGTGTCCAATCCGGACCTGGACGCAGAGAAGAGCCTGAATCTCGAGTTCGGCTACCGCTGGAGCACGGATCGGGCGCAGCTGGGCCTGTCGCTGTTCCGCGACCGCTACGAGAACTTCATCGAGTACACCAACCTGGCGCAGTCGGTGCCGGGTGGCTTCCGCACGACGGCGACCGGTCCGGTGCTGTACTCGCGCAACTACACGATGCCGACCAACGCGGGCGAAGTGACGGTCAAGGGGGTGGAACTGGAAGGACGCTGGCAGATCAGCGATGCCTGGTCCTCGCGCCTGGCCGCCTCGTACAGCGAAGGCGAGAAGCGCAACGGCGATCCGCTGGAGAGCATCGTGCCGGCCAGTGCCGTGCTGGGCGTGCGCTATGCACCGTCGCCGGTGTGGAACCTCACCGCCAGCGTGACCCGTGCCGTGGCCAAGAAGGCCAAGGATGCCTACACCACCGATGCCACCACCGGCAGGGTCACCACCCCAGCCTTCGTCGACAAGGCCGACGGCTACACCGTGCTGGATCTGTACGGCACCTGGAACGTCACCCCACAGTGGAAGCTCAGTGCCGGCCTCTACAACCTGACCAACGAGGAATACTACCTATGGCAGCGCGTACGCAACATCAACAAGGGCACCAACACGCTGTACGGCTACGTCAACGATGAAGGCATCGGCCGCTACAGCGAGCCGGGCCGCAATGCACGCATCACGGTGGCCTACAGCTTCTGAGGCAGAGACACAAAAAAAGGGCGACGCAGATGCGTCGCCCTTGTTGCGTTTCAGCGATGCCCGAGGGAATCAGCTGGCGCGACCGCCACCGCCGCCCTGGCTGCGACCGCCGCCGGCATTGCCACCGCCACGACGCTGGCCCTGCGGCTGGCCACCGCGCGGTGCACCGCGGCCGGCGCCATCACGCTGACCGCCACCGGCCTTCTTCGGGCCGGCATGGGCGTGGCGCGGGGCCTCGGCGTGCGGGCGACGTGCATGCTTGCGCGGCGAACGATCGCCACCCGGCAGTTCGGCCTTGCCCGGCGCGCTGTTGCCCCAGCGGATCGGGGTCTGCGGCTCGAAGCCCGGCACGTCGCGGATGTCCATGTCCTTGTCGAGCAGGCGCACGATCTGGCGCAGCAGCTTGGCTTCGTCCTGCGCCACCAGCGAGATCGCCTGGCCGGTCGAGCCGTTACGGCCGGTACGGCCGATGCGGTGCACGTAATCCTCGGCCACCATCGGCAGGTCGTAGTTGATGACCTTCGGCAGCTCGTTGATGTCGATGCCACGCGCGGCGATGTCGGTGGCGACCAGCACGGTCACGCGGCCGGCCTTGAAGTCACCCAGCGCACGCAGGCGCTGGCCCTGGCTCTTGTTGCCGTGGATCGCCGCGGTCTTGATGCCGGACTTGTCCAGGAACATGGCCAGCTTGTCGCAGCCATGCTTGGTACGGCCGAACACCAGGGTCTGCTCACGGCTGTCCTGGGCCAGAAGATGCAGCAGCAGCTCGCGCTTGCGCGGGCCATCGACCGGGTGCACGCGGTGGCTGATGTTCTCGGCAACGGTGTTCTTCGGCGTGACCTGGATCTGCTCCGGGTTGCGCATGAACTCCAGCGCCAGCTGCTTGATGCTCTCTTCGAAGGTCGCCGAGAACAGCAGGGTCTGGCGGTTCTGGCGCGGCAGCTTGGCGAGGATCTTCTTGATCGACGGCAGGAAGCCCATGTCGAGCATGCGGTCGGCTTCGTCCAGCACCAGGATTTCGATGCCGGAGAGGTCGACGCTGCGACGCTCGATGTGATCGATCAGGCGGCCCGGGCAGGCGACCAGCAGGTCCACGCCACGGCGCAGCACGTCGAACTGGTTGCCCATGCCGACGCCGCCGTAGATGCAGGCGCTCGGGATCCGCAGGTACTTGCTGTAGCCGCGCAGGCTGTCATGCACCTGGGTGGCCAGCTCGCGGGTCGGGGTCAGCACCAGTGCACGCGGGCGGCGCGGGCCATCGACGGCCTGCGGGTTGGTGCCCAGGTGCTGCAGCAGCGGCAGGCCGAACGCGGCGGTCTTGCCGGTACCGGTCTGTGCGCCGGCCAGCAGGTCGCGGCCTTCCAGGGCGAGCGGGATGGCCTGCTCCTGGATCGGGGTGGGGGTTTCGTAGCCCTGCTCGGCCAACGCGCGCAGCAGGAACGGGGCAAGGCCCAAGGATTCAAAAGACATCGGGTGGAAGCTCCAAAGACAAAGTAACGCCAGGCCGAATGGCCGGACGCGAGGCAGATCAATGTGATCGGCTGACTCGGAGCGTTCCCGTAAACCGCGCTGCGAGAATTGGGTGCAGTCGACGCGGTGCGCAGACTGGAATGCATGACGAATGGCGTCGGAGTGGGGGCGGGCGACGGATCGTTTGATCCATATCGCCGGCGATCCCGAAGGGAAACGGACGGCCGCTGCAGACCCGGATAGTCTAACGGATGTTTGAGACCCATACCAAACCCCCCTGTTCAGCTTGGGAGGATCTGCGGACGTATCCGGATCTGCCCGGGACCCCTAGCAATCCGTAGCGACCGGCCGTTGGCCGGGCGGCCTTCGCAAGCGACACCGTCAGCATCATTCGCATGAGCTATCGTCGTTCTGGCGCAGTGCGACTTGGATTGACCGCGCATTTGATTACACTTGAAACCTATTTTCGCGATCCCGGATACCCACCCATGAAGCTTGGTTCTTTGAAGGAAGGCGGCCGCGACGGCACCCTGATCGTGGTCTCGCGCGATCTGCGCCAAGGCGTGCGCGCCACCGGCATCGCCGTGACCCTGCAGCAGGCACTGGAAGACTGGAGTCACCTGGCGCCGCGCCTGAACGCCCTGTATGAATCGCTGAACGACGGCGACGCCGACGGCGTGTTCGATATCGACCTGCAGGCACTGGCCGCCCCGCTGCCGCGTTCCTATGAGTTCGTCGACGGCAGCGCCTACCTGCCGCACGTGGCCCGCGTGCGCCGCGCCCGTGGCGCCGAGGTGCCGGAAAGCTTCTACACCGATCCGCTGATGTACCAGGCCACCAGCGCTGGCTTTTACGGCCCGCGCGATGCGGTCAAGGTGGTCAGCGAGGACTACGGCATCGATCTGGAAGCCGAACTGGTGGTGATCACCGACGACGTGCCGATGGCCGTGACCCCGGAGCAGGCGGCCGGCCACATCCAGCTGATCGGCCTGGTCAACGATGTCTCGCTGCGCAACCTGATCCCGGGCGAGCTGGCCAAGGGCTTCGGCTTCCTGCAGTCCAAGCCGCGTTCGGCGCTGTCGCCGGTGTTCGTCACCCCGGATGAGCTGGGCGAGGCCTGGCAGGACAGCAAGGTCCACCTGCCGCTGGTCACGCACATCAATGGCACCTGGTTCGGCGCGCCGGAAGCAGGCGTGGACATGCAGTTCAACTTCGCCCAGCTGGTCGCGCATGCGGCCAGGACCCGCCCGCTGGGCGCCGGTGCGATCGTCGGCTCGGGCACCATCGCCAACGAAGACACCAGCAAGGGCGCCTCCTGCTTCGCCGAACAGCGCACCGTGGAAACCCTGCGCGACGGCAAGCCGAGCACCCCGTTCATGTCCTTCGGTGATGTGGTGCGGATCGAGATGTTCGACGCGGCCGGCGAGAGCATCTTCGGTGCGATCGAGCAGCGCATCGAGCAGGCGGCCAAGCCCTGATCGCGGGGGCGGAGACCGTCATGGAACCGATCGAACTCTTCAGTTACTGGCGGTCCAGCGCGGCCTACCGCGTGCGCATCGGGCTGAACCTCAAGGGCCTGCCGCACCGGATCACCCCGGTGCACCTGGTCCGCGAGGGCGGGGAGCAGCACAGCGCGGCCTATGCCGCGCTCAACCCGCAGGAACTGGTGCCGACGCTGCGCCATGGCGAGCGGGTGCTGCAGCAGTCGATGGCGATCCTGGACTACCTGGACGAGGTGTTTCCGGCCACGCCGTTGCTGCCCGGCGATGCCGAGGGCAGGGCGCGCGTGCGTGCGCTGGCCCAGCTGGTGGCCTGTGACATCCACCCGCTGAACAACCTGCGGGTGATGCAGTTCCTGGAGCGCACCTTGCAGGCCAGCGCCGAGGCGCGCACGCAATGGACGCTGCACTGGATGGCGGAGGGGCTGGCGGCGATGGAAACGCTGCTGGCCGGCCATGCCGCGACGGGGACGTTCTGCCATGGCGAGCAGCCCGGGCTGGCCGATGCCTGCCTGGTGCCGCAGCTGTACAACGCGCACCGGTTCGGCCTGGCGCTGGCGCCGTACCCGACCCTGCAGCGGATCGAGGTGGCGTGCCTGGCGTTGCCGGCATTCGACGCGGCGCGGCCGGAGAACCAGATCGACGCAGGGTGAGGGGCAGGCATCGACCGTTGCTCGATGCGCCGTGTCAATTGCCCCCACCAACGGTGGGGCCTACACCGTCAGAACCCGTGCGTGATCGCCGGTGCCGAGCTGGCTGAGTAATCCGCGTACGGATCGTGCTCGTTGCCGCCCTCGGACAGCCGGAACTTCAGCGCCAGGCCATCGCGCGAGTCGGCCGCGCGCAGCGCTTCCTCCTGCTCGATGATGCCGTTCTTGGCCATCCGGAACAGGCACTGGTCGAAGCTCTCCATGCCTTCTTCCAGCGAGGCTTCCATCGCCGCCTTGATCTCGTGCACCTGGCCGCGGCGCAGCAGGTCGCGGATCATCGGGGTGTTGATCAGCACCTCGGTGGCCGGCAGGCGGCGCCCGTCCTTGCCCTTGACCAGGCGCTGGGAGACCACCGCGCGCAGGTTCAGCGAGAGGTTCATCAGCACGTTGCGGTGCGCGCTCTCAGGGAAGAAGTTGAGGATGCGCTCGATGGTCTGGTCGGCGTTGTTGGAGTGCAGGGTGGCCAGGCACAGGTGCCCGGTTTCGGCGAAGGCGATCGCCGCTTCCATGGTTTCCGCATCCAGGATTTCGCCGATCAGGATGACATCGGGCGCTTCACGCATCGCGTTCTTCAGCGCGTGGTGGAAGGTATGTGTGTCCAGCCCGACCTCGCGCTGGTTCACGATCGACATCTTGTGCTTGTGCAGGTACTCGATCGGGTCCTCGATGGTGAGGATGTGCCCGGTCGTTGTGCTGTTGCGGTGGTCGATCATCGAGGCCAGCGAGGTGGACTTGCCCGAGCCGGTCGAGCCGACCACCAGCACCAGCCCGCGCGGGGTCATGATGACGTCCTTGAGCACCTGCGGCAGGTTGAGCTCTTCGATGCTGGGGATCTTGCTGCGGATCGCACGGATCACCATGCCGACCTCGCCGCGCTGCTTGAACACGTTGACGCGGAAGCGCCCGGCATCGGGCAGGGCAATGGCCATGTTGAGCTCGAGCTCGCGCTCGAACTGCGGGGCCTGGCCTTCATCCATCAACGAGTAGGCGATCTTCTTGACCATCCCGGGCGGCAGCCCGGTATTGCCCAGCGGATAGAGTTTCCCCTCGATCTTGATGTATACCGGTGCTCCGGTCGTCAAGAACATGTCCGACGCGTTCTTTTCGGTCATCAGCTTCAGGAAATAGCCGATATCCATGCGAAATGTTTCCCCAACAATCAGCGGCTTGCCATTGCAAGCGCACCGCAGGCTTCCGACAATGGCCGTGCACACAACTTCTGGCGACGGCACCCCCAATGAAACCTAGCTTCGCACAAATACGACGGGCCCTGTATGTGACGGTGTGCGCATTCGCGCTCTCTGGTGCCGCACAAGCGCAGGATGGCGCCCTGGAACTGATGCAGGCCCGGCAGGCGGTCGACAAGGCCACCCAGGCCGATGCCGACCAGTACGCCCCGGACCTGATCGCCGTGGCCCGCCAAGGGCTCGAGCAGGCCCAGCGTGCCGCTGGCGACCGCCGGGAGCGCAAGAACGCGCCGATGCTGGCCGTTCGCGCCACCGTCGATGCCGACCTGGCCCGCGCCCGCAGCGAAGAAGCCACCGCCACCGCCCAGCTGCAGCTGCGCCGCAATGAAGTCAGCCAGCTGCAGCGCCAGCTCGCCACCGGGGAAGACCGCTGATGATGTCCACCAAGATGCGCCTGCCCTGCCTGCTGCTGGCCGCCAGCCTGAGCCTGCCGGTGCTGGTCCAGGCCGCCGATGACCCGGCCGTGGCCCAGCTGACCCAGCGCCTGATGGCGATCCAGGCCAATCCGGATGCGGCCCAGCTGGCCGCCTTCGAGCGCCTGCAGGCCCAGCAGGCCGTGGCCGATCTGGCCAAGGCCAAGCGCCGGGATCTGGACCAGGCCCGCTACCTGGCCGAGCGCCGGGTCGAGATCGCCGAAACCAGCGTCCGCGCCGCCCTGGCCCAGCGTGAGGTCGATCAGCTTGAACGCACCCGCAGCGAGCTGCTGATCGAAGCCAGCCGCCGCGACGCCCAGCGGGCCCGCCAGGAAGCCGAGCGCCTGCGCGTGCAGGCCCAGATCCAGGCCGAGGAAAGCGAACGCCTGCGCCAGGCGGCCGAACAGGAAGCCCTGGCCCGCCAGGACGCCGAAACCGCGCTGACCAGCGTGGCCGGCAAGCAGACCGCCCGCCTGAGCGCGGCCCAGCAGAACGCGGCCAAGCTGGCCCGCGAAGAAGCCGAGCTGGTGGCAGGCAGCAAGCTGCCGGGCTCCAAATTCGACAGCCGTGGCGAAGTATTCACCTTCAATGGCGACGCCTTCGCAGCCGGCAAGGGCAGCCTGTCCGGCGGCGCCAAGGGCCAGGCCAAGGCCTTGGCCGAGTACCTGAACATCGGCAAGAAGGGCCGGGTCCGGATCGAGGCGTACGACGCTGCGGCCGGTGTCGGGCAGCAGCGCGCCGAGGCGCTGCGCGATGCGCTCGTGGCTGCCGGTGTCAGTGCCAGCCGGCTGCAGGTCAGCGGCAAGAAGGCCGCCGCGACCAAGGCCCGCTCGGCGGAGGTCATCATCGCGCCCTGATGCCGGGCCGGTGCTGCGTCATGATCGGGGGTCATGACGCAACTGGTTGTTTTTGTTTAATTTTCGTTGTTCTGCGCGTTCAGCCTGAACCCTGCTTAGGCGGGGTCGACGATATCGTTTGAAAGGGTTGAACCGGCCCCGAAGCAAGCGTAGGGTCAGTTGTCCGGGTCGCCTTCCGCGGCCCGGACGATAGGAGGGCCGGCAATGCACCAGCGCCACGAATCACAGCAGTCGCAGGTCCAGTCGCTACTGGACGCCGCTGCGGGTTCGCAGGTCAGGGTTGCCAGTCACTCCGCCCCAAGCAGCGCCCCGTGCCGTCAGGCCGGGGCGTTCTTGTTTCTGCAGAAGCGATAGGAGGTTCATCATGTTTGAAGGTCAGCCCCAGAGCGATATCGACGCACGGCGCAAGCAGGATCCGGAATTCAAGGCGCTCTACGAACGGCACCAGAAGTTGAACAAGAAGTGCATGGATGCCGAGCTGGGTGTGCTTCCGATAGACAGCCTCACCCTGGGACAGATGAAGCGTGAAAAGCTGCTGGCCAAGCAGAGACTGGAACGGATGTACGCCTCCCCCGTGCACTGACCCCCCTTACCGCCCTACGTCGCGGGCGGTTCCGGTCTCCTCGTCGACCGGTGCCGTCCGCGCCGCTTATGAACGCGGCAACCTGACTTTCGCCGCCAACCGTCGGATAATCACCGGTCCGGCCGCCTTGCGGCGCGAATCGATGTGAACCGATGGCAATCCACTCCTCCGTACTCGAACTCATTGGCCAGACCCCGATCGTCAAGGCCCAGCGCCTGGATACCGGTGTCTGCGAGCTTTACCTGAAGCTCGAGAGTGCCAATCCCGGAGGATCGATCAAGGACCGCATCGGCCTGTCGATGATTGAAGCCGCCGAGCAGCGTGGCGACCTCAAGCCGGGCGCGACCCTGGTCGAGGGCACCGCCGGCAACACTGGCCTGGGCCTGGCGCTGGTCGCCCAGCAGAAGGGCTACAAGCTGATCCTGGTCGTGCCGGACAAGATGAGCCGCGAGAAGATCTTCAATCTCAAGGCGATGGGCGCCGAAGTGCGGCTGACCCGTTCGGACGTGGCCAAGGGCCACCCGGAGTACTACCAGGACATGGCCAAGCGCGTGGCCGAGGAAACCCCTGGCGCGTACTTCATCAACCAGTTCGGCAACCCGGACAACCCGGCCGCCCATGAATTCGGCACCGGCCCGGAAATCCTGGCGCAGATGGACGGCGACCTGGACGCGATCGTGTTCGGCTGTGGCAGCTCCGGCACCATGACCGGCCTGTCGCGCGCCTTCTCCACCCTCTCGCCGAAGACCGAACTGGTCCTGGCCGACCCGGTCGGCTCGATCCTGGCCGAATACATCAATGACGGCGTGCTCAACGACAAGTCGGGCAGCTGGCTGGTGGAAGGCATCGGCGAGGACTTCCTGCCCTCGATCGCCGATTTCAGCCGCGTCACCAAGGCCTACGCGATCAGCGATGCCGAGAGCTTCCATACCGCACGCGAGCTGCTGGGCAAGGAAGGCATCCTCGGCGGTTCCTCGACCGGCACCCTGCTGGCCGCGGCGCTGAAGTACTGCAAAGAGCAGACCACCCCGAAGAAGGTGCTGGTGCTGGTCTGCGATACCGGCAACAAGTACCTGTCCAAGATGTACAACGACTACTGGATGCTGGACAACGGCTTCCTGGAGCGCCCGCAGTCGGGCGACCTGCGCGACCTGATCCTGCGCCCGTACGGGCAGCGCGACACCGTCGTGATCGGTCCTAATGATCTACTCACCACCGCCTACCAGCGCATGAAGCTGTATGACGTGTCGCAGCTGCCGGTGATGGACGGCGACCAGCTGGTCGGCATCGTCGATGAAAGCGACGTCCTGCTGCATGTGTACGGCGACGAAGCCCGCTTCCGCGACCCGGTCGCCACCGCGATGGTCAGCAAACTGGATCGCCTGGACGTGAAATCCCCGATCGAGGCCCTGCTGCCGGTGTTCGACCGCGGCCAGGTCGCCATCGTCATGGACGGCGCCAATTTCCTCGGCCTGATCACCCGCATCGATCTGCTGAACTACCTGCGCCGGCGCGTACAGTAAGCGTCTGCGTCGCAATGAATTCCTGTTTATCCGCGTCAACGGCCGATTAAGCCGCCGCTGATAGACTTCCGCTCCTTTTGCGGAGCCCCCATGGGGGCTTCTATTGCTGGGAAACAACATGTCCGATCACGCTTCTTCCGGGCACGGCGACCGCTCGCTCGCCCTGGCCACGCTGGCGATCCATGGCGGCCAGTCGCCGGATCCGAGCACCGGCGCGGTGATGCCGCCGATCTATGCGACCTCCACCTATGCCCAGTCCAGCCCCGGCGAACACCAGGGCTTCGAGTACTCGCGTACCCACAATCCCACCCGCTTCGCCTACGAGCGTTGCGTGGCCTCCCTGGAAGGCGGCAGCCGCGGTTACGCGTTCGCCTCGGGCATGGCCGCCAGCTCCACGGTGATGGAGCTGCTGGATGCCGGCAGCCACGTCGTGGCGATGGACGATATCTACGGCGGGACCTTCCGCCTGTTCGAGCGCGTGCGTAAGCGCACCGCCGGCCTGCAGTTCAGCTTCGTCGACCTGACCGACCTGGCCGCGTTGGAGGCCTCGATCACCCCGCAGACGAAGATGGTCTGGATCGAGACGCCGACCAACCCGATGCTGAAGATCGTGGACATCGCCGCAGTCGCTGCGATCGCCAAGCGCCACAACCTGCTGGTGGTGGTGGACAACACCTTCGCCTCGCCGATGCTGCAGCGCCCGCTGGAGCAGGGCGCGGACCTGGTCCTGCACTCGGCCACCAAGTACCTCAACGGGCACTCGGACATGGTCGGTGGCATGGTCGTGGTCGGCGACAACGCCGAACTGGCCGAGCAGATGGCCTTCCTGCAGAACTCCATCGGCGCCGTGCAGGGCCCGTTCGACAGCTTCCTGGCGCTGCGCGGCCTGAAGACCCTGCCGCTGCGCATGAAGGCGCACTGCGCCAACGCGCTGGCCCTGGCCCAGTGGCTGGAAAAGCACCCGGCCGTGGAGAAGGTCATCTATCCCGGCCTGACTTCGCACCCGCAGCACGAGCTGGCGACCCGCCAGATGAACGGCTACGGCGGCATCGTCTCGATCGTCCTCAAGGGCGGTTACGCGGCGGCCAAGCGTTTCTGCGAGAAGACCGAACTGTTCACCTTGGCCGAGTCGCTGGGTGGCGTGGAAAGCCTGGTGAATCATCCGGCGGTGATGACGCATGCGTCGATTCCGGTGGAACGTCGGGAAAAGCTGGGCATCAGTGATGCGCTGGTGCGGCTGAGCGTGGGCGTGGAAGACCTGGGTGATCTGCAGGTGGATCTGGAGACGGCTCTGTCGGCCGGATCGGGCGGCGTCGGCTGAGATGGCCGATCCCACTGTCATGGTTCCGCTGCGCCATCGCCTGGTGCAGTGGGTGGTCAGCCAGGCCTGGTTGAGGGCGATATACCGGCTCGTGCCGGCCGCGCTGCGCAACCGGGTGACCGGGCGGCTGATGGCGCCCCCGGAGCCGGTGTACTGTCGCTTTGAGAATGAAGACCGCTGGGAACAGCGCCGGCACGCGGTTCCCGATGCGCCGGTGCACTTCTTCGGGCAGGCCGACCCCGCCTGGGCGGGACACGGTGTCAACGTGTTCGCCTACCTGCGCGGTCAATTCGGCCTGGCCGAGTGCGCGCGTCTGTACTCCCGCGCGCTGCTGGGGGCACGTTATCCCGCCGCGCTGGTGGACGTGGACATCAACTTGCCGCACGGTTGGAATGATCGCAGTCTCGACGCATACATCAGCGACGCGGCGCCACATCGGGTGCATCTGGTCTTCATCAATCCTGATTTCCTGGACGCTGCACTTGATCAGATTGGCAAGGCCCGCCTGGAGGGTGGCTACATCATTGCGTGCTGGTTCTGGGAACTTGAGAACATCCCCTCGACCTGGCTGCCGGCGCTGCAGCAGGTCGACGAGGTCCTAGTTGCATCGCGCTACGTCGGCGAGGCCTTCGCGCGGGTTACCGACAAGCCCATCCTGTGCGTTCCGCTGCCTCTCAGTGATGTCGGCGACAGTGGCCTGCAGCGCGAGGACTTCGGCATTGCGTCGGGCGACTTCGTGTTCCTGACTTCGTTCGACTTCAACTCCTACGTACACCGGAAGAACCCGTTCGCTGCGATCCAGGCCTTCCAGCAGGCGTTCCCGGCCGAGCGCAAGGGCGTGCAGCTGCTGATCAAAACCAGCAACGGTTATCGTCGCCCCGAGCGCCTGCAGCTGTTGCTGGACGCGACGTCGGGCGATCCGCGCATCGTGGTGCGCGACCAGGTGCTTGACCGCGCTGACGTGCAGGCGCTGCAGCGCTGCGCCGACGTCTATGTATCGCTGCACCATGCGGAAGGATTTGGCCTCGGCCTGGCCGAGTGCATGGCCCAGGGCAAGCCGGTCATCGGCACTGGCTGGTCCGGCAACATGGAGTTCATGGATGCCAAGAACAGCGCTCTGGTCGACTACACGTTGGTACCGGTCATGGAAGGCGAATATGCGCACCATGAAGGCCAGCGCTGGGCAGCGGCGGACGTGGTCGACGCGGCGCGCTGGATGCGCCGGCTGGCCGACGAGCCCCAGCTTGCTCTGGCCATGGGCGAACGCGCCCGTGAGTCGGTATTGCAGACGCTGTCGCCCGAACGCGCAGCGCGCGCGCTTATCGCCCGGATCGAACAGATCCACCAGCAGCGCGGACTGATCTCCACCCCGTCCACCGTTCCCCCCTCCCGCCAGGAAGGATCAAACTGATGCACAGCTATTCCGCCACCTTCAAGGACCTTCGTGAAGGTATCCAGGGGGCCAAAGTTTCATTCCATATTGCCAAGGGGGACATCCAGGCGCGCTACCGGCGCAGTGTGCTAGGGCCGTTCTGGCAGTCGCTGGCCACCGCCGTCGGCGTGGTCGGTCTGGGCCTGCTGTGGAGCCAGCTGCTCAACATTGACCGGGAAAAATTCATTCCTACCCTTACCGCCGGCCTGATCATCTGGCAGATGCTGGCAGGGGTACTGATCGAAAGCTGCGGGCTGTTCGTCCGGCAGGCGTCGATCATCCGTAACGTGGTCATGCCCTTGTCGGTCCATCCGATGAGCATCGTGATTCGCTATGTGGTCAACTTCGCGCACAGCCTGATCGTCTTCGTGATCGTGGCAGTGTTCATGAAGATCGAGGTGAACTGGAACACGCTGCTGTTCATTCCCGGCCTGCTGCTGGTCATGGCCAACATGCTCTGGCTCTCGTTCGCGTTCGGCGTGATGGGCGCTCGTTACCGCGACCTCGAGTACGGCGTGGCATCGATCATGCCGATGCTGTTCCTGATCAGTCCGGTCATGTACCGCTTGGAGAACCTTCCGTTCTCCTCGATGATCCTTGAGTTCAATCCCTTTACTTACCTGATCGAAGTGCTGCGCGCCCCGATGCTGGGTCACGTACCGTCCCTGACCACGTACGTGGTGTTGGTCGTCGGCGCTGTCGTCGGCTGGATCGTGGCGTTCTGGTTCCTGCACAAAGCCAAGCTGCGCCTGCCTTTCTGGATCTGATGATGACCGCCAAGCTCAATTTCGAGAACGTTACCCTCCGCTATCCCATCTACAACTCGCACAGCCTGTCGCTGCGCCGGAAGATGATGGGCATCGCCACCGGTGGCCGCCTGCAGGCCGGCAGTGGTCAGATTACCCAGGTCACCGCACTGGACAATGTGTCCTTCTCCCTCAAGCAGGGCGATGCGATTGGTATCGTCGGCCACAACGGCGCAGGCAAGAGCACTTTGTTGCGAACCATGGCCGGCATCTACACCCCGCTGGAAGGCCGTATCGAGCGCGTTGGCCGGGTCGCCACCATGCTCGAAGTCGGTGCCGGCATGGACCCGGAACTGTCCGGGTATGAAAACATCCGCCGGATGGGCTTGATGCTCGGGCTCACCCTGAAGGAAATCAACGCGCGCATTCCGGAAATCGAGGAGTTCACCGACTTGGGCGATTTCCTCCAGCTGGCGGTGCGCACCTATTCGGCCGGCATGGCCATGCGCCTGATGTTTGCCGTGGCGACCTGCACCACACCCGATATCCTGCTCGTTGACGAGGTTTTCGATGTTGGCGATGAAGCGTTCAAGGAGCGTGCTTCGGCGCGCATGCACAACTTCATCAAGTCCTCCCAGATCTTCTGCCTGGCCTCGCATTCGATGGACACAATCGCCGAATATTGCAACCGCGTATTCGTGCTCAACCACGGCACGCTTCGCGAAATCCCGGTCTCACAGCTGACAACGGAAGGTTATGGCATTGAATCTCAGGCTGGGTAACGCGGTCAGATCCGCGGCGGACAAGGCGGTGCAGTCGCGCGCCACCGACGGTTTCCTTGCGCCCGGGCAGGAGGTCGAGATCTCCAATGCTCGCTACTCGGGAACGGAGGCATTGACCATGCGCGGCTTCGCGGTTCCGGAGGAAGACGGCGTATGGTCAACCGCGGCAGTAGCCAGGGTGGACGTCCGCATGCGTGCTGCCAAGGTCAATCGGCGCTACCGCGTTGTGATAGGCGCCATGCTCTTCCAGGTGCCCGGTCATCGCGCGCTGGTGGCGATCAGCGTCAATGGCGGGCCGCCGAACCAGGTGCTTGGCAGCGGGGCCGGATGGATGCAGATCGAAGCCGATTGCCAACTTGGCAAAGTCGGTCGGTCACCGGGCGTTTCCATTGAGTTTCAGATCGCCAATCCGATGTCCCCCAACGCACTGAACATGGGGGATGATCATCGATTGCTGGGGCTTAAGCTCAGGTCCATTCGGATCGTGGACATCGGCCTTTCCGCGGGTGCTGAGTCGGACGAGGAGGAGGATGCTGCGCCGGTGGTCAACCCGTCGGGTGTTGACGTTCCCAGCGCTGCAGCAGTCGAAGAGCTGTCGCCGCCCCGCTCGCCGGGTGAGGTGATCCATGCGCTGGCCAGCCGTGGTCCCCTATGGCGAAAGGTTCTGATCGACAGGAATCCGCTGGTTCGAATCGCGCGCTGGATGCGTCGCGTCACGCGTTCACTGCAGGGAATGCAGCAGCAGTTGGACCTGATTCGCCTGGATTCCGCGCGGCAGACCCGCGAACTGGCCCAACGGGTCAGTGAGATTGAACTCGACGCGGCGGCCAAGCGGGCCGAACATGAGCGCGTCATGTCAGGCGGCGATGCCATCATGCAGCAGCTGCAGCAGAACCACGCGCGCCTGATGTCGATCGATACCGCGCGTGGGGACCATGCCCAGGGGCTAGGCGCGCTTGCCAGCAGTACGTCGGACTTGGCGCGCAATTACGACCAGTTCGTCGAAACACTGCGCAAGAAACAGCAGACCCAGCAGGCCATGGTGGAAGCTTTCGACGCCGTGGATGCCCGCATGCGCACGTTGGACGAGCGTATGGCGCAGCTGCGCACCGATCACGAACGGCGGTTCGGGATGGGTGTGGGAGAGCTGACTGCCCGCCAGGCTGACCTTCTGGATCTCATGAATGCCGTCGACCACCGTTGGCGTGAATCCCATGCGGCGTTGCACGACTCGATGCAGAAAGTGGTTGATGTCTCCATAAGCAAGGGTCGTTCGAATGACGATGCTGCGGCACTGGCCAGGCTGGACGACCTGGTGCGTTCAATCGCCGTGGCCCAGACGGGGCTTGGCGAGAGTCTGCAGGAACAGGCCGATCAGCTAAGCAACCTGATTGCACACGGTGGCGCAGCTGACCCGGAGGCAGCCAGCCTGCCGGCGATGTTCATTGCCGCCCACGAAAAACTGGATGCAATCGGGTTGCAGACGGCACAAGCGGTAGACGTTCTGGTGGCTGCGCATGAAAAACTCGATGCCCAGCGTCGCGGGCTGGAAGCTTTGCCCGCGATGGTTTCGAGCCATGCCACAGGCAATAGGCGGGTGCTGCGTGCCCAGCATGGCTGGCTCATCGCGACCGGCTTCGGGTACTTCTCATGCGACGAGCACGATGACCTCTTGGCGATGTGCCTGGCGGAGTTCGGGGACGTGGAGCGGGGCCTTCGCCTCTTCCTGGAGGCAGTGCTCGCCCCCGGCGATTTCTTCGTGGACGTCGGCGCCAATATCGGCCTGCACACCGTGGTTGCGGCGCGTCGCGTCGGGAGGGAAGGACGGGTGGTAGCGGTGGAGGCGATGCCGCGTACTGTCCAGCATCTGCGTACGTCGCTGCGCCTGAGCGGAGTGGAGGATCGGGTCACGGTGTTCCCCTTCGCAGCAGGTGCCCGCGATGAGGTTGGTCACGCATTCCACATTGCATCTGTGGCAGGGCACAGCTCCCTGTATCCCCTGGATGAGGAAACCGTCGAAGAGGTACGGGTGGACATCCGGACCCTTGATGGATTGGTGCCCGCAGGTACGGTGAAGTTGGTCAAAATCGATGTCGAAGGGGCCGAGCTGGACGTCATTGCCGGCATGACCCGTTTGATCGAGCAGAATCCACACGTTGGCATCATTGCAGAATATGCGGAATCCCATCTCGCACGCGTGGGGACGGCGCCCGACCATTGGGAGCAGATGCGTGCCGAGCATGGGTTCGAGCTGTATCTCATCGACGACCTGAATGGGCACTGCCAGCGCCTCTCCGCGTTCGGAGAACTCGCGGGGCGAGTAAGTTCCAACATTCTGCTCTGTCGTGATGGCAGCGATGTGGCATGGCCCGGAATTCCCGGTCGGGCGGGCACATGACCAGGGTCGCCGTGGTGGGCGCCGGCGGGCATGCCAAGGTCATTATCGATCTTCTGCGCGCGGGAGGGCACGAGGTGGTTGCCTGCCTTGATGCCGGGCGGGAAGGCCAGGTTGTCAATGGGGTGCCCGTACTCGGTGCCGAGGCAGCCGTACTGCCCGTGCTGGCCGCCGATGGAGTTGCGGCTGCCTTCGTCGCGCTAGGAGATAACCGGCTGCGCCGCAAGGTGGCTGCAACAGTGGAGGCGATGGGCTTTGAAATCGTCAACGCCATTGGGAAAACCGCGGTCATCTCCCCGTCGGCGTCGCTGGGAAAAGGCTGCGCCATCATGGAAGGGACCGTGATCAATGCGGATGCGCGTATCGGCGATTTCGCTATAATCAATACAAATGCGTCAATCGATCATGATTGCCAGATTGGCGCATTCGCCCATATTGCCCCCGGTAGTGCGCTGGCTGGCACCGTGACGGTCGGTGACGCGGTGTTCATGGGGGTCGGTTCACGCGCGATCCCAGGGATCACCATTGCAGAAGGTGCCATCGTTGGCGCCGGCGCTGTGGTTGTCCGGGACATTGGCTCGCCAAGCACGTGGGTGGGAGTACCGGCCCGACAAATTTCGAAAAAGGATTGATCCAATGTTGTCGACAAAGCGGATCCCCGTTGCCGTTCCTAGTCTGAACGGAAACGAGAAAAAATATGTGAACGAATGTCTCGATTCGACCTGGATCTCATCGGCCGGCGAGTTCATTGGAAGGTTCGAGAAGAGTTTCGCTGACTTCTGCGGCGTCCGCCACGCTGTAGCCATCAACAATGGCACCACGGCAATTCACCTGGCTTTGGTGGCGCTGGGCATTGGCGAAGGTGACGAGGTTCTGATCCCGACCCTTACCTATATCGCCACCGCCAATGCTGTCGCCTACTGCAATGCGAAGCCGGTGCTGGTGGATTCCGAACCGGGCACGATGAACATTGACCCGGCTAAGCTCGAAGCTAAGATCACGCCCCGCACCAAGGCCATCATCGTGGTTCACCTGTATGGCCACCCGACGGACATGGGCCCGGTGATGGAGATCGCGCGCCGACACAACCTCAAAGTGATCGAAGACGCTGCGGAGGCGCATGGCGCCGAGTACAACGGCAAGCGTGTCGGTGGTATCGGCGACTGCGCAACCTTCAGCTTCTTCGGCAATAAGATTGTCACCACCGGCGAAGGAGGGATGGTAACCACCGATGACGACGATCTGGCCGCGCGCCTACGCCTGTATCGTGGGCAGGGCATGGATCCCAAGCGTCGTTACTGGTTCCCGGTGGTGGGTTACAACTACCGGATGACCAACGTCGCCGCGGCGATCGGGCTGGCGCAGATGGAGCGGATCGAAGAAGCGCTGGAAACGCGCCAGAAGATCGCAGGCTGGTACGACCAGGCCTTTGCCGCGCACACAAACATCATCGAACGCCCCGTGGTGGCCAGTTACGCCCACCACGTGTACTGGATGTATACCGTGCTGCTCACGGGACTGTCCGACGCCCAGCGCGATGAGGTCATGCGCCTCATGGATGCAGATGGCGTTGAAACCCGACCGGTGTTTTACCCGATGCACGTGCTTCCTCCCTACCTTCAGGACGGCGCCGAATTCGCAGTGGCCAATGACCAGGCTGCGCGCGGCGTGAACCTGCCCACTCATGCCCAGCTGGACGCCGGGGACATCGAAAGGATTGTCGCCTCGCTGGTATCGGCCATCCGCCAAGCAGGTCGCTGACGTTGCGTATCGCGATCTGTTCATCGTTCGTACCCTTCGTCAACGGCGGCGCGCGTTTCATCGTCGAATGGCTGGAGCAGCGTCTGCGCGAGCACGGGCACACAGTGGAGCTGATCTACCTGCCCATGAGCGAAGAGCGTCCGGAGACGCTGCTTCGCCAGATGAGCGCGTACCGGATGATGGACCTGAGTCAGTCGGTGGATCGCATCATCACCACGCGACCACCGTCCCACCTGATCCAGCACCCCAAAAAGGTGATCTGGTTCATTCATCATTTCCGGCGCTTCTACGACCTTTGGGAAACCCCACACCGCGGGTTCCCGGACGACGCACGCCATCGCGCCCTGCGCGACGCAATCGTTCGCGCTGACACCGTGGGCCTGTCCGAAGCGCATCGCCTGTTCTCCAACTCGCAGGTCGTTGCTGACCGTGTCAAGCGCTACAACGGGCTGGAGCCGGAGGTGTTGTACCCGCCGCTGCACGACACCCGCCGTTTCAGCGACGCCGGCCAAGGCGACGAGATCGTTTACATCTGTCGAACCGAAGGTCACAAGCGCCAGCACCTGCTCCTGGAGGCTTTTTCCCATGTGCGTACGCCGGTTCGGCTGCGAATCTGCGGAACGGGCAGCAATCCAGCGTACGGCGAGACTATGCGCCAGTACATTGCCGAGAATGGGCTGGAGAGCAAGGTTACGTTCGTTGAGCGTTGGATCACCGAGGATGAAAAGGCGGGCTGGCTGTCGACTGCGCTTGCCGCCGCGTACCTGCCCGAGGACGAAGATTCGTACGGCTATCCCTCTCTCGAGGCGGCCCACTCGCACAAGCCTCTGCTGACGACCACAGACTCCGGCGGCGTCCTCGAATTCGTCCAGCACGGACGCAATGGCCTGGTGGCAGAGCCGGATCCGCGGGCCTTGGCCGAGGCGATCGATCAGTTGTGGACGGATCGCCAGAAAACCCGGGCGATGGGAGAAGAGGCCCATTCCCGCGTCAGCGAGCTGAAAATCGACTGGAGCCATGTGGTGGAGCGCTTGCTGTCATGAAGATTCTGGTTGTTAACAATATGGTTCCGGGCATGCGTGGCGGTGCGGAGGAACTGGCGGACCAACTGGTCCTCAACCTGCGCAAGGCCGGCCATGAGTCCGAATTGTTGCGCGTCCCGTTCACGTGGGAGCCGGCCGAGCGCATCGTCGAAGAGATGGTGATGTGCCGGAACATGCAGATAAACAACGTGGACCGTGTTATTGCGATGAAGTTTCCCGCATACATGATTCCATTCCCGGAGAAAGTGCTGTGGCTGGCGCACCAGTATCGGCAGGCCTATGACCTGTGGGATGCGGGGCAAAGCAACATCGCGGACACGCCGGAAGGGCGCCAGATCCGTGCAGCCATCATCGAGGCCGACAACGCGGCTTTCGAGCCGGTCAAGGACATCTTCGTGGTTGGGCGCACCGTGCAGGAACGGCTGTTGCACTACAACCGGCTGCAATCTACGGTACTTCGCGCGCCCTTGAACGACGAGACGATGTATCCCGGTGGACCATACGGCGACTATGTCTTTGCGGGTGGACGAATCAACTCGGGCAAGCGCCAGCACCGCTTGATTGAAGCCATGGCGCGGCTGCCCGGCACGGGGCGGCTGGTGATCGCCGGTCCGGCCGATACACCGGGGGACGCTGATCGTCTGCGGGCCTTGGTTGAGAAGCATCGGCTGGGCGATCGGGTCACCTTGGACATCGGCTTCCTGCCCCGACAGAAGATTGCCGACTACGCGAACAATGCGCTGGCCTGCGCCTATCTTCCGTTCGCGGAGGATTCCTATGGCTACGTCACGATGGAGGCCTGCCAAGCCCGCAAGGCGGTGCTCACCGTCAACGATTCAGGCGACCTCACCGAACTCATCCATGATGGCGTGCATGGGTGGGTCTGCGACGATGATACCGACCAGCTTGCTGCGGCGCTTTCTGAGCTGTTCGCCAACCGCGCGCGCACTGTCGAGCTGGGCAATGCTGCGCATGCGCACTGGACAGGCAAGAACATCAACTGGACGACGACCGTGGAGGCGCTTGCCCGATGAAGATCATCTGGGCCACCCCATACTCCGAGCACTCGGCCATCGCACGCTACAGCCAGGCGGTGGTTACCGAGTTGCGTGGTCGAGGCCACCATGTTGCGATCTACCGCACCGAAGTCGGTGCCGATGCGGAGCTTCCCCCGCGTGAGAATGCGTGCGTGCTCGTGCACGGATCGGAGGAAGAACACCATTGGCTGCACGAGGCGGACCTGGTGATTGCCAATGTTGGCGATCACTTTGCCTATCACGGTGGCCTGTTCGAACTTGCGCAGAAGCGACCTTATGTTGCGGTACTACACGACTGGTGCGTGCTCAATTTCTTCTGGGGTTGGCTGCTCGCCAATCATCGTTCGCATCACGCTGCGCGCCTGATCACCGGGATGTACGGCGAGAAGGCCGGGGAGTTGTGCGCAACTGCGACGTGGGAAAACCTCCTTGAGCGCGCCACCCAGCACTTTCCACTGACCGAATGGATCACCAGCGACACGCTCGGCTGCATCATCCACTCCGAGTTCTATGGCGAGCGGGTGCGGAACTCGTGTGCTGGTCCGGTGCACAAACTGTCGTTGGCATACCCGGTCGAGGCATTTGACCTTGATAGCCGGGCTGTAACGCCTGCTGGCGGCCCGCTGGCGGTTCGCACCTTTGGCATGGTCAATCCGAACAAGCGTATCGACCGGGTCATTCGCGCGTTGGCGCGTGATCCTGCGCTGGCCGCGCGCACCGACTATCGTGTGCTGGGCCCGGTCGACGATGGCGAACGCCGACGGCTTGAGCAGGTCTGTAGTGAAGTCGGGTTCACCGGCCTTACCTTTGAAGGGAGGGTGAGCAATGAACGCCTGCACGAAGGCATGGCGGAGGCGGATGTTATCTGCTGCCTTCGCGACCCAGCCCTTGAGGGCGCATCCGCGTCCGCTATCGAGGGCATGCAATCCGGCGCACCGGTGATTGTCAGCGACGCTGGGTTTTACGCTGAATTGCCTGATGAATACGTTCTCAAGGTGGGCACTCACGAGCCGGAAGGCGCACTGCTTGGCCACCTCCAGTTCGTTGACCGCGAGCGCGAGCATGCCCGCAGGATAGGTTTGGCCGCTGCGGCCTGGGCGGCCCGTGAGTTTTCCGCATCCAATTACGTAGACGGCCTAGAGCAGGTCATTCCCGGGTTCATCGCAGCCGAGCCCTACCTGTTCAATGCGCAGGAACTGGGCCGGGAGCTGGGTAGAATGGGCCTGCCCGGCAACAGCAAGGCTGCTGCCAACGTCACCAACACCCTGGAGCGCATGTTTTCCCTGTGAACCCCTACAGGACAGCATGCCCGCCACCGCATTTTTTCGAGGAACGAAAAGCCATGAAATCAGCAGTAATCACCGGTATCTCCGGCCAAGATGGCGCTTACCTAGCGCAGTTGCTCTTGGAGAAGGGCTACAAGGTCTACGGCACCTACCGCCGCACCAGCTCCGTAAACTTCTGGCGTATCGAAGAGCTGGGCATTGAAAAGCACCCTAACCTCCACCTGGTTGAGCACGACCTGCAGGACCTAGGTTCGTCGATCCGCCTGCTGCAGGATAGTCAGGCAACTGAGGTGTATAACCTCGCTGCCCAGAGCTTCGTTGGCGTCTCCTTTGACCAGCCGGTGCTGACCGCGCAGATCACCGCGCTGGGCGCGCTGAACCTGCTCGAGGCCATCCGTGCGGTCAACCCGAAAATCCGCTTCTACCAGGCCTCGACCTCCGAGATGTTCGGCCTGGTGCAGCAGGTGCCGCAGACCGAAGACACGTCGTTCTATCCGCGCAGCCCCTATGGCGTGGCCAAGCTCTACGCGCACTGGATGACGGTCAACTACCGTGAGTCCTACGACATGTTCGCGTCCAGCGGCATCCTGTTCAACCACGAATCGCCACTGCGTGGGCGTGAGTTCGTGACCCGCAAGATCACCGACTCGGTAGCCAAGATCAAGCTGGGCAAGCTGGACGTGATCGAATTGGGCAACCTGGATGCCAAGCGCGACTGGGGCTTTGCCAAGGAGTACGTCGAGGGCATGTGGCGCATGCTGCAGGCCGACAAGCCGGACACTTACGTGCTGGCAACCAACCGGACCGAAACGGTGCGTGACTTCGTCACGATGGCCTTCAAGGCAGCTGACATCACAATCGCATGGGCTGGTGAAGGTCTGGATGAAACCGGTACCTGCACCCAATCGGGCAGGGTTCTGGTCAAGATCAACCCGAAGTTCCACCGCCCGGCGGAAGTGGATCTGTTGATTGGCAATCCTGAGAAAGCCAAGCGTGAGCTGGGCTGGGAGCCGAGCACGACACTGGAAGAGCTTTGCGAAATGATGGTAAAGGCCGACCTGCGTCGCAACGAAGCCGGCGCATCGTTCTGATGCAGGGCCTGTATGTGGGCTACCCCAGGGCAGCCTGGCGTGCGGGCGGCACCTGCACTACAACAAGAGAACCATACCGATGACACCGATTGCTCTGGTCACCGGAATCGAAGGGTTCACCGGGCCGTACATGGCCCGGGAACTCGAGCAGCTTGGCTACCGCGTTCATGGTCTGCGGCGTTCCGGCGAGTCGACTGCAACTGTATCCGCAGTGGACCTTCTCGATGCCGAAGACGTCGCCCACGTAGTGGAACGGGTCAAGCCCGACGTGATCGTGCATCTGGCCGGGATCTCAAATGTCGCGCACCGCGACGTTTCTGCGATTTACCAGTCGAACGTGGTAGGAACCCGCAACCTGCTCGATGCGGCCGCGCAACTTCAGCGCCCGCCGTCAGGTGTTCTGGTGGCGAGCAGCGCGCTCGTGTACGGGCCGTCGTCCCATACGCTGCTTTCGGAGCAGTCGCCGATGGCGCCCTTCAACGATTATGCCGTCAGCAAGGTGGCAGCCGAGTACGTATGCAGGTTGTACACGGACCGGTTACCGATCGTGATCGCGCGCCCGTTCAATTACATCGGCATCGGCCAGGCACTGTCTTTCTTCGTCGCCAAGGTCGTTGACCACGCGCTGCGCGGGGAGCGGGTTCTGCGGCTGGGAAACCTGGACGTAGAGCGCGACTTCACCGACGTTCGCGACCTCGTCCACTGCTACGGTCTTCTGATCGAACAGAAGCAGGGCGGTGAGGCAGTGAACATCTGCAGTGGTCGTTCCGTCAGCCTGCGTGCGGTCATCGCACTGATCGAAGAACTGTCTGGTATCCGCTTCGAGATCCACAGCGATACAGAGTTCGTTCGCGATAATGAGGTGAACCGGCTGGCAGGTTCAAACGAGCATCTACTGCAATTGACCGGCGGTTACGCGTTCCGGCCTCTGCGCGAAACAATCGAGTGGATGCTGCAGGCCCGGTGAGCCTGCAGGCCAAGGTCGGAAACAAGAACGCCCGAGTCAGTCGACCCGGGCGTTTTCAATTGCATGCCGGGAATACGGGCTTACTTGGCGGGAACGGGGTTGCCCTGACCGTCGCACAGGCCCTTGCCATCGGCGCAGCGTGCAAACGGACCGATTACCGCCGTCGGCTGCTTCAGGTCGTAGCCGAACCATACGACGTTCTCCTGAAGCGGCTCGAACTCGACCTTGTGGGCAACGGCAAAATCAGCGGGAAGGCTGACATCTGCTTCCCCGGTGGCGCCCGGCTTGATATCTTCCTTGAAGGCAGCGCGGGTATCGCTCGCTCGCGTATCCGGCTGGCCGCCCTGGCCCGGCACCTTCTGAACCACGCCCAGGGTGACAGCGTTTATGCCGGTCACCGGGTACACCACACTGCCCGTGTTCTTGACGGCGATCTTCACAATCAGCTGGTCAGACGCAGCGTCATAGTACGGGCCTTCCAGCACGCTTGCCGACGCACTGACCTGCTCTGGCTTGAGCGGGGTGTTGACCTTGTCATTGCTCGGGGCGGCCGGCTTCGGGCTGGCGCCAATCGGTGTTTCTTCGTTGTTCGACGAGCAGCCGGCAAGGGTGGCCGCAGCAACGGCGACGACGAGGGCCAACTTGAGCGAAGCGATACTGCGGGTCATGCGGGTTCCTTTTTTTGAGGGATGAGGTCGGATCTGTGTCCGGCGTGCTGGGCTTAATGGCGCGGGGAGAATCGGACCCAATCCATGGCGACCCCGACGCCGTAGAAATTCATGTCCACCGGTACGTGGAAGACGGCCTCGTTCCGCCCATTCACCAGCTCACCAGCGGGGATATAAGTATAGAACTCGTTGTCGGTAATCCACACCAAGGGGTGCTCTTGGCTGCCGTTGATCGAGATCGTCAGGGAGTTGCGATCGGTGTTGCCCGCAATGGCCTGGACGCGCCCCTTGACGACATAGGGCGCCTTGCGAGGTTGCATGTTAAACACCAGCGACGCCTCGGGCATATTAGCCCACGCCGTGGAGACCTTCTTGAACCTCCCATCATTGGTCCATTGGCTGTCCTGCCAGCCTCGGCCGTGCACGGCCGCTTCCAGGCTCCACCATCTGCCGAAGTCCCACCGGAACGAATCAGACCCTTCCTGGCTGCGGAACTGATGGAAAGCCAGCGGCCACGGCCTGTCAGCCACAACGTTAGCATAGCGGCGCGACAGGGTGTCCTCACCCCGCTTCAGGCGGGCCAGCTGTGCTGGAACCGGCACGACATTGCCATCCTTGTCGACCCGGACCACGACAGCGTTGGGGTCGGCGACGTTAATGCTGACCTGCGGCTGACGGGTTCCCTGTCCGGGCGCTGCGACGGTCGGTCCATCGGTGAACAGCCAGCCATCGGTCGATCGGGCACAGCTGCCTGGACGACCGAAGGCATCCAGGCGCTGCCAGTAATCGCCTGGCACCGTACAGGTGTACACCAGATTGACGGGCGCCCCGTAAAGATAGGTCAGCGCATGGAACATGTTGTCGCGGAGCATCCAGACGCTGCTGATCCGTTCGCTGCCATCAAGGATCACGACATTGGTTTCCGGACCGATCGCAGGTACGGTGGTGACGACGTTGGCCAGTACCTGACGTTCCGTATCGGAGAGTTTCTGGTAGTGCTGGAACTGGAACATCTGCGCCGCCAGGCCGAGCGTTACCAGCGCCGTTCCCGCAGCGAGGCTGACGCGTGGACGCCTGTTGCCAAACAAAAGCGCAAGCAGGCCAACCGTGGCTAGACCAGCGCCAAAGGTCGCAAACAGGAAGGTGCGCTGCGAAATGGCCATGTGGGCGGGCGAGGAGAGAAACGGCAGATAGCCGAAGGCCGCCATCACCAGGCCGATCAGGACCACGCGCGCACTCAACCCACGCATAGCCACGGCCGGTTCCGGCGTGGTCGTGGCAGGCGGGCCACGACGAGCGGCATAGGCAAGGAGCGCGGCGATGATCGCCCCGGTCACGACCACGTAGATGTAGTTCCTGAACTCCTCGATCAGGATCATCACCGCATCGACCCAGCCACCGACCAGCGCCCGGCCCATCCCGGTGAACGTCAGGACCCAGAGCCGTTCCTGGACCATCTGCATGCTCGTGCTTTGGCCACCGACGACACTGCTCTGGTAGGTCGACCCGTGCGCCAGGACGGTGTAGATGTAGCCGAGGCAGACGGCGACTGCCAAGCCCCAGCAAAGCGTCACTGGCAGCTGCTTGAAGGCGATGCGCAGGGTGCCACGAACGCCATGGCGTGCCCACAGCATCAGGAACGGGAAGGGCACGAAGATTAGCGCTACCTCGTAGATCTGGATGGCAACGCCCAGGCCGACTGCGGACAGCAGCGACAGGACCAGCCCGCCACGGCCCAGAGCCTCCCGACGTTCATAGGCGTACAGCAGTCCGGCCACGCCCGCCATGCCAAGCGCAACGGCACAGTTGATGTGGAACGAGCGGAACGAAAGCTGCATGGTGTCTGCGGGAAGCACGATCACCAACAGGGCCAGCATCACCGCGTACAGGCGCGACCTGAGCAGCCAATAACCCATCAGGCCGGCAGCGGTGCCCTTGACGATCAGCGATGCCATCTGCAGCAGATGCATGCCGACGAAGGAATCGGGCGAGAGGAGGTACGCAACCGCGTTGGGTGCTGCGGTCAATGGTCGCAGCCGGTGGCTGGCCAACGGGCTGTTTTCACCGGCGAAGAAAAACACGCCATGGCGAGTAAGCAGGCTAAGGATGTCCCACTCCTCGATGTTGCCGACCATGCCAAAGCCAAAGGGCAGCCATAGCAGGCAGACAAGTATGGTGGAGGCGAGGGCGAAATAGCCCGCCGCCCTCATCGTGTCTCTACGGTCGGTCGGAGAAATCATGAAATACATCCTGTGGTTGTGTGATGCAGCCTGCGCGCAGTGGGCAGGCTCAATGCGAGGGCGGTACGGCATGGTCGTCGCGCTGGGGCCGGAAAACCCAATAGTTCATCACGATGAAGACGACCACAGGAACGATGACCGCCGAGAACGCGATGCCCCAACGATAATCCAGGCCGAACACGTCGGCTATCAGCTTCATGCCGACCGTGGACAGCGTGAGATTGAACGCATGCAGGCAGATGAAACGCATGCCTTCGCGGCTGATGTGGCCGCTGGAAACGAAGGTGAAGCTGCGATGGGCGAAGAAGTTCGGCGGAACGAGCAGTAGGTAGCACGCCACGGTGGCCCAGGTGGGATCCATGCCGAGCCTGCTCACCGCCAGCCAGGTCAGTACGCTGAAAGCAACAGTGCTGATGCCCCCGACCACGCAGAAGCGCAGGAATTTCATGACTAGCGCACGGTCGGCCTGCATCATCGGGCCGACTCAGCATCGGCCGTGCCGTTCAACACCGTGCCCCGCACGTACTGCGGCCGGTTGCTCACATTGAGCAGCACCCGGCCCACGTATTCACCGACCACGCCGAGCGCCAGCAGCTGGATCCCGCCCATGATCAGCACCGCGACAATCAGTGACGTCCAGCCGACCGCAGTCTGCGGCCAGATGAGCTTCTGGACCACGAGCCCGGCTGCGGCAAGGAAGCCAAGCCCTGAAGCTGCGACGCCCATCAGCGACGCCACGCGCAGCGGCTTGATGGAGAAGCTGGTCGCCATCTGCATCCACAATGAAATCGACTTGGACAGGCTGTAGCCTGATTTGCCGTCGTCGCGATCGTGGTGGTCGGCCTGCAGCGTGGCGATGTTTGACGTGCTCTGCACGATCAGTCCATCAAGATACACAAACGGGCCTTCGTAACGCAGCATTTCGTCGCGTATGTCGCGGACGAAACCGCGGAACGGGGATAGGTACAGGCCCTTGGGTTTGCGCAGCAGCCAGGAGGCCACTTGGTCGTTGAATCGGCTTCCCATGCGCTTCCACAGCGCATGCCGGCGCCGCTTGAACTGCACGTAGCAGACATCGGCACCGCCATCGAGCACCTCGACGATGCGGGCGATGTCGTTGGGCGAATGCTGCAGGTCATCGTCCATGGTCACGATGTAGCGACCCGCACAGACGCCAAGGCCCGCCATGATCGCGTTGTGCTGCCCTGCGTTCTTGCGCAGGCGGACGCCCTTCAGCCACGGGCGGCTGGCGCACAGCCCGGCGATGACGTTCCAGGAATCGTCCGGGCTGCAATCGTAGACAAGCACCACTTCGTAGCTGCGACCCAGCGCGTCCAACGCCTGTTCCAGGCGCTCGGCCAGGCGGGGTAGGATAGGGGCGCTTCCGTAGACCGGAATCACCACCGAAACATCAATCATGTCCAGCTCCGTAATACTTGCGCAGCAGGCGGCGGGTATAGCCCGGGGAGGCATCGATCCCCGCAGGCCCGGCGTAGATGCAGAAGGTCGCTGAATCCGGCGTGGCGCCGCCGCCGCGATCTATCAGGGTGTATACGGCCTGCTGACCGAGCGTTTCTTCCACCAGCGGCAACAGTTGCTGCAAGGTTAGGCTTTCCGGAGGCGCAAGGTCGAGCTTACGGTCCCGCTCCAGCCCGCCCCTGAGCAGGTGCATCGTGATCGCGGCGACGTGGTCGACATCCACCAAACAGCGTACTGCGTGGGACCACAGCTGCAGCGGATCACCGGCGCGGATGTGCGAAACCAGGTGGTTGACCAGGGTGTGCGGATTGTCGGTGTTGCCGACAACCTGGGGCAGGCGCAGGATCAGGTGGTTGCCGCGCGCCTGGATCAACGCCTCCATTTTCCGCTTGTGCACCGCGTAGGGCGTCCCCGCGCGGTCATCATCGGTGACGCTGCAGGTACTGAAGTACACGAACCGCCCCGGGCAGGCCCGCAGCGCGTCGGCCAGCAGGTCGGCCTCGCGCTGGTACTGCGCCGGATCCGATTCCTGTGAATTGGAAACACCGGATGCAAACACAGTCGTGTCGAGCTGCTGAAGCTCGGCGGCATTGAAGGCGCGCGCAAGCAGGCCACGCCCAATGATCGCAACGTGTGCGAGTTGGTTGTCAGCCTGCCTGACTGTCGGCACGGGGCCAGTCACTCAGCTGCGCCCATACTGGTCTTCAAAACGCACGATGTCGTCCTCGCCAAGATAACTGCCCGACTGCACTTCGATCAGTTCCAGCGGCAGCTTGCCCGGATTCTTGAGGCGATGGGTCACGCCTAGCGGAATGTAAGTGCTCTGGTTCTCGGTGAGCAGGATCACGTCGTCGCCGCGGGTGACCTCGGCGGTGCCGCTGACCACGATCCAGTGCTCGGCGCGGTGGTGGTGCATCTGCAGGCTGAGCGTCGCGCCGGGCTTGACCGTGATTCGCTTGACCTGGAAACGGGCGCCATTGTCGATCGAGTCGTAGGCACCCCACGGGCGGTATACCTTGCGGTGGGCGGCCGCTTCGCTGCGGCCATCACGCTTGATCTGGCCAACGATTTCCTTGACGTCCTGGACGCGGTCCTTGTGGCCCACGAACACCGCGTCATCCGTTTCAACTACCACTACGTCCTGCAACCCAACCATTGCGATGAGGCGGGTGCCATAGGCATAGCTGTTACGGCAGTCGAGCGCGATCACATCGCCATGGCAGGCGTTGCCGTCAGCGTCCTTGTCCGAGACTTCCCAAAGCGCGGACCATGAGCCCACGTCGTTCCAGCCGGCATCCAGCGGAACCACAGCGGCATCGGCTGTCTTTTCCATCACCGCGTAGTCGATCGAGTCATTGGGGCTGGCGGCGAACGCATCGGCATCCAAGCGGATGAAATCAGTATCGCGCGAGGCCTTGTCCAGCGCGGTTCGGCAGGCGGACAGGATCGCCGGCTGCAGCGCCTCCAGCTCCTCCAGGTAGCGCGAGGCCTTGAACAGGAACATGCCGCTGTTCCAGTAGTATTCGCCGGAGGCGACATACTGTTGTGCGGTGGCCAGATCGGGCTTTTCCACGAACCGATCAACCGCGCGCACGCCTACGCCTGCCTGCGCCTTGATGTAACCGTAGCCGGTCTCCGGCGCCGTCGGCACGATACCGAAGGTGACCAGCTTGCCGGCGTCGGCCGCGATAGCGGCCTGCCCGACCGCGGCATGGAACGCCGCATCATCGCGCACGACGTGGTCGGACGGCAGCACCAGCAGCAGTGCATCCTCACCCGTCGCCAGCGCCTGCAGCGCGGCGATGGCGATGGCCGGTGCGGTATTGCGGCCGATCGGCTCCAGGATCAGCGCCTGCGGGGTCACGTTGCATTCGCGCAGCTGTTCGGCGGCCATGAAACGGTGTTCCTGGTTGGCCACCACGATCGGGGCTTTGCCCGCGATGGCGGCCACGCGGTTCCAGGTGGCCTGCAGCATCGTGACATCGCCCACCAGTGGCAGGAACTGCTTCGGATACGCCTCGCGCGAAAGCGGCCACAGGCGGGTGCCGGAACCACCGGAAAGGATGACGGGGAGAATGGGCAACATGAAAATCGTCCTGAATCAGTGTTGGGGGGCTTGGCCGCCGATCAGGGCGGTGAGCTCTTCGGTCCGGTCGCGCAGCAGCGCAGCGTCGCCACGGGTTTCGACATTCAGCCGCAGAAGTGGCTCGGTGTTGGAGCTGCGCAGGTTGAAGCGCCACGTGTCGAATTCGACGCTGACACCATCGGTGTAGTCCAGCGCCGGCGTCTGGTCCGCGTAGTGCGCCATCACGCGTGCCACGGTTGCTTTGGCATCGTCGACGCGGAAGTTGATCTCGCCACTGCATGGGAAAGCCTTCATGCGGTCGGCCACCAAATCGCCAAGCGAGGTGCCGGTCTGCGAAACCAGCTCGGCAATCAGCAGCCACGGGATCATTCCGGAATCGCAGTACGCGAAATCACGGAAATAATGGTGCGCGCTCATCTCGCCGCCGTAGATCGCATCTTCGGCGCGCATGCGCTCCTTGATGAAGGCATGACCGGTCTTGCTCATGACCGGCACGCCACCGGCCTGTTCCACCATTTCCACCGTGTTCCAGGTCAGGCGCGGATCATGGATGACCTTGCCGCCCGGGGCGCGCTTGAGCAGCGCCACGGCCAGCAGGCCCACCAGGTAGTAGCCTTCAATGAACTCGCCTTGGCTGTCGAAGAAGAAGCAGCGGTCGAAATCGCCGTCCCAGGCAATGCCGAAGTCTGCGCCGTGGGCGCGGACGGCATCGGCGGTCGCGGCACGGTTTTCGGGCAGCAGCGGGTTGGGAATGCCGTTCGGGAAGGAGCCGTCAGGCTCGTGCTGGATACGGACGAACTCGAAGGGCAGGTGGGGCGCCAGTTCATCGATCACGATGCCCGCGCCACCATTGCCGGCATTGACCACGATCTTCAGTGGCTTGAGCTGATTCACATCCACATACCCCAGCAGGTGCTGGATGTACGCGGTTTTGTCGGCATCGGTGCGGACCTGTCCCGTGCCGGAGGGCAGGGGGGTATCGCCGGCGGCAAAATCGCGCACGTCGAACAGGCCGGTATCGCCGCTGATCGGCCGAGCGTGCTCACGCACCAGCTTCATGCCGTTGTAGCCCATCGGGTTGTGGCTGGCGGTAACCATCACGCCACCAGCGGCTTGGCGGTGGAAGGTCTGGAAATACACCTCCTCGGTACCGCACAGCCCGATATCGATTACATCGCGCCCGGACGCAGTGAAGCCTTTCTCCAGCGCGGCTTGCAGCTCCGGGCTGCTGAGGCGGATGTCGCGTCCCAGAACGACGGGGCCAGGTCCCAGAAGGGACGCAGTGCCGGCGCCAATGCGCTCGGCGAGGGCAGCGTCCAGTTCTTCCGGAACGCGGCCGCGAATGTCGTATGCCTTGAAGCAGGGGAGCGTCATCAATGCAATCCTTACGGGGGTGACCGCCGATTATAGCGACAGCGTTCTGAGGAACGTGTCGCTTTTTCCAGCAGAGGGCCTTCCAGGGCCCGGCAGCAAAACGCCGCGCAGCGACACGTCGCCGCGCGGCCCCGACTTCACGCAGTACTTACAGCGCCTTTTCCAGCTCCGGCAGCAACGTGAACAGGTCCCCCACCAGGCCGATGTCGGCGATCTCGAAGATCGGCGAATCCGGGTCCTTGTTGATCGCCACGATGGTGCCGGCGTCCTTGATACCGGTCAGGTGCTGGATCGCGCCGCTGATGCCCACGGCCACGTACAGCTCCGGCGAGATGATCTTGCCGGTCTGGCCGACCTGCAGGTCGCTGGGCACGTAGCCGGCATCGACCGCGGCGCGCGAGGCGCCGACGGCGGCACCGAGCTTGTCGGCCAGCTGGAAGATCACCTTGAAGTTCTCTTCCGAGCCCACGCCACGGCCGCCAGAGACCACACGCTTGGCGCTCTGCAGGTCCGGACGGTCGGTCGCGCCAGCGGCCAGGCCGACGAAGCGGGTGTGGCTCGGCAGTGCCGCATCCACGCTGGCCGCTTCCACAGCAGCGCTGCCGCCCTTGGCCGCTTCCGGCCAGGAGGCCGCACGCACGGTCGCGACCACGATCTGGTCGGCCGGCACCTCCACGGTGATGATGGCGTTGCCGGCGTAGATCGGGCGCTTGAAGCTGTGGCTGCCTTCGACGGTCATCAGATCGGAGACCTGGTTGACGCCCAGCAGGGCGGCCACGCACGGCATCAGGTCCTTGCCGAAGGTGGTCGAGGGGCCGAATACGTGGGTGTAGCCGGTGGCCAGCTGCGCGATCTGCGGGGCCAGCACCTGGGCCAGCGCCTGGGCATTGGCGGCGTTGGTCACGGTCAGCACCTTGGCGACGCCGGCCAGCTGGGCGGCCTCGGCAGCCACGGCGGCCGGATCGGCGGCCAGCACCAGCACATCGATGCTGGCGCCGCTGATCGCGGCGGCCGCACTGACGGTCTTGGCGGTGGCGGCATTGAGCTTGCCATCGTGGTGTTCAGCGACAACGAGGATCTTGGTCATTACAGCAACCCCTTCTGCTTGAGTGCGGCGACCAGTTCGGCCGCGTCCTTGACCATCACGCCCTTGCTGCGCTTGACCGGCGCGGCGTACTGGGTGGTCTTGAAGGTATCAGCGGCATCCACGCCGAGGTCGGCCAGCTGCAGGGTCTCCAGCGGCTTGGCCTTGGCCTTCATGATGTCCGGCAGCTTGATGAAGCGCGGCTCGTTCAGGCGCAGATCGGTGGTGACCACGGCCGGCAGGTCCACTTCCAGCGTTTCCAGGCCGGCATCGACTTCACGGGTGACCGTGGCCTTGCCGTCGGCGATGTCCAGCTTGCTGGCGAAGGTCGCCTGCGGGCGGCCCCACAGCGTGGCCAGCATCTGGCCGGTCTGGTTGGCATCGTCATCGATGGCCTGCTTGCCCAGGATCACCAGGTCCGGCTGTTCCTTCTCGACCAGCTTGAGCAGGGTGCGCGCAGCGGTCAGCGGCTGGATGGCCTGGTCGGTCACCACATGGATCGCGCGGTTGGCGCCCATGGCCAGGCCGTTGCGCAGGTGCGCCTGCGCATCGGCCGGTGCGATCGTGGCCACCACGACCTCGGTGGCGATGCCCTTGTCGCGCAGGCGCAGCGCTTCTTCCAGCGCGATTTCATCGAACGGGTTGGGGGACAGCTTGACGCCGTCGGTGACCACGCCGGAACCGTCCGGCTTGACCTGAATGCGGACGTTGTAGTCCACCACGCGCTTGTACGCGACGAGGATTTTCATCTGGAGCTGGATCCTTCAATAACGGGAGAACGTCCGGTTCTTTGACTAGCAACCGGTTCGGGGGTGGGACAGCGATTCTAACTGGCGCAAGGGCACCATGCGAATGCGTATGGTTGTGCTGCAGCGCGTCATGAAATCGACGGAAGACGCCTGCTGTTAACGCTGGACGGGCAGTCGTGACGACGGCCGCCATGTATCCTGTTGCGCTGAGCCAGGGCGCCAGCAGGCCCCCTGCACGCATATCGAACAGGAGAACGGGTAGTGCCCACATGGCTTGTCACCGGCGGAGCCGGATTCATTGGCGGTAACTTTGTCCTCGAAGCAGTCGCCAAAGGCGTGCGCGTCATCAACCTCGATGCGCTGACCTACGCGGGCAATCTGAAGACCCTGGCCACGCTGGACGGCAATCCGGACCATGTGTTCGTCGAGGGCGACATCGGTGACCAGGCGCTTGTTTCCCGTCTGCTTGCCGAGCATCAGCCGGACGCCGTGCTGAACTTCGCCGCCGAAAGCCACGTGGACCGCTCCATCGATGGCCCCGGCGCGTTCATCCAGACCAACGTGGTCGGCACCCTGGCACTGCTGGAAGCCGTGCGCGATTACTGGAAGGCGCTGCCGGCCGACAAGGGCCAGGCGTTCCGCTTCCTGCACGTGTCCACGGATGAGGTATACGGCACCCTCGGCGAGACCGGCAAGTTCAGCGAAACCACCCCGTATGCCCCCAATTCGCCGTACTCGGCGTCCAAGGCGGCCTCGGACCATCTGGTGCGCGCGTTCCACCACACCTACGGGTTGCCGGTGTTGACCACCAATTGCTCCAACAATTACGGCCCGTACCACTTCCCCGAAAAGCTGATCCCGCTGGTGATCGCCAAGGCCCTGGCCGGCGAGCCGCTGCCGGTGTATGGCGATGGCAAGCAGGTGCGCGACTGGCTGTTCGTGAGCGACCACTGCGAAGCAATCCGCACCGTGCTGGCCAAGGGCCAGGTGGGCGAGACGTACAACGTGGGCGGTAACTCGGAGAAGCAGAACATCGAGGTGGTGCGGGCCATCTGCGCCCTGCTCGATGCACGCCGCCCGCGCGAGGATGGCCAGCCGCGTGCCAGCCAGATCACCCATGTGACCGACCGCCCCGGCCATGACCGTCGCTATGCGATCGACGCATCCAAGTTGAAGGACCAGCTGGGCTGGGAGCCGAAGTACACCTTCGAGCAGGGCATCGGCTTCACCGTGAACTGGTATCTGGACAACCAGGACTGGGTGAACGGCGTGCTCGACGGCAGTTATCGGCTGCAGCGCATCGGTACCACCGCATGAACCAAGGATTCAATATGACCCAGCGTAAAGGCATCATCCTCGCCGGCGGTTCGGGCACGCGCTTGTATCCGATCACAAAGGGGGTCAGCAAGCAGTTGCTGCCCGTGTACGACAAGCCGATGATCTATTACCCGCTCAGCGTGCTGATGCTGGCGGGGATCCGCGATGTGCTGATCATCAACACGCCGCACGAGCAGGCGCTTTTCCAGAGCCTGCTTGGCGATGGTTCGCAGTGGGGCATGAACATCGAATACGCCGTACAACCTAGCCCGGACGGGTTGGCGCAGGCGTACTTGATCGGCAAGGACTTCATTGGCGGCAAGCCGAGCTGCCTGGTACTGGGCGACAACATCTTCCATGGCCACGGGCTGAGCGATGTACTGCGCAGTGCTGACCAGCGCGAGCAGGGCGCAACGGTGTTCGGGTACTGGGTCAACGATCCAGAGCGCTACGGTGTCGCGGAATTCGACAAGCATGGCAAAGTGGTGGACCTGGTCGAGAAGCCGGAGAAGCCGCGGTCGAACTATGCGGTTACCGGCTTGTACTTCTACGACGGCAACGCCAGCAAGTACGCGGCCGAGCTCAAGCCTTCGCCGCGCGGCGAACTGGAGATCACCGACCTTAACCAGCGCTATCTGCGCGATGGGCAACTGCACCTGGAAGCCCTCGGGCGCGGGTTCGCCTGGCTGGACACCGGTACCCACCAGTCATTGCTGGAGGCATCGAATTTCATCGAGACCATCCAGACACGCCAAGGACTGCAGGTGTGCTGTCCCGAGGAAATCGCGTTCGGGCGGGGCTGGATCGATGCCGCGCAGCTGGAAGCGCTGGCTGCGCCGCTGATCAAGAACGGTTACGGCCAGTACCTGCAGAAACTGCTGCAGCGGGGCGTCGTGCCTTGAAACTCATTCCATCCTCGCTGCCAGGTTGCGTGTTGATCGAGCCGGCGGTATTCGGGGATTCGCGCGGCTTCTTCTTCGAGACGTGGAACGCTGAGCGCTATGCCGCGCAGGGGCTGCCTAGCACGTTCGTGCAGAGCAATGTCTCCAGTTCGGCCAAAGGCGTGCTGCGCGGCCTGCATTACCAGTGGCCGCGCCCGCAGGGCAAGCTGGTGACGGTGCTGCAGGGTGAGGTGTACGACGTGGCGGTGGACATCCGCCGCGGTTCGCCCACCTTCGGCCGCTGGGAGGCGTTCATGCTCAGCGGCGAGAACCGCCGCCAGTTGTGGATACCGCCCGGCTTCGCGCATGGATTTGCGGTGCTCTCCGAGACGGCTTTGTTCAATTACCTGTGTACCGATGTGTATGTCAAAGAGGCCGATGCGGCGATCCGCTGGAACGATGCCGACCTGGCGGTCGACTGGCCGATCAGCGCGCCTTCGCTGTCAGCCAAGGATGAGCAGGCGCCGTTTCTGAACGACGTCGCGGAGGAACGTCTGCCGGTCTACCTGCCATGACGCTGCTCGTGCTGGGGGGCAACGGGCAGCTCGGCCAGGAACTGCGGCGCGCGCTTGCGCCGCTCGGCCCCGTGATCCCGACGACCCGCACCGGTCTGCTCGCAGATGGCATTGCCTGCGAGAGGGCCGACTTCGATGAGCCCGCGTCGCTGGCGTCCTTGCTGGACCGCCTGCTGCCGTCGGTGGTGGTCAACGCCGCCGCGTACACGGCGGTGGACCGGGCAGAGCAGGAGCCGGAAGCGGCACGTCGCGCCAATACCGAGGCACCCGGCGTGCTTGCGCGCTGGTGTGCGCGGCGTGGCGTGCCATACGTGCACTACTCCACCGACTACGTGTTCGATGGCCAGTCGCGCGTGCCGTACCGCGAAGATGCGCCGACCGCACCGCTCAACGTGTATGGGATGACCAAGCGGGATGGCGAAGACGCCATTCGTGCTGCCGCCGGCCATCATCTGATCTTCCGCACCGCGTGGGTATATGCCGAACACAGCGCCAACTTCCTGAGTACGATGCTTCGCGTGGGCGCCGAGCGCGACGTAGTGCGCGTGGTCGCCGACCAGATAGGTACCCCCACGCCCGCAGCGTTGATCGCAGATGTCACCGCGCACGCGTTGCGGCATGCCGGGGGCCTGTCCGGTACCTGGCACCTTACCGCCACCGGTGAGACGAGTTGGTACGGCTTTGCCGAAGCGATCTTCGCCGAAGCCATCGCCAGGGGCGTGTTGCCGCGAGCTCCCCGGGTGGAAGCGATCACCACCGCCGAGTACCCCTCGCCCGCGCCACGGCCGGCGTACTCGCGCTTGGACGTATCGCGGCTGCAGAGAGATTTCGATCTCACTCTGCCGAGTTGGCAGGAAGGCCTTGCGCAGGTAATGGCGCACCTGCAACCGCGCTGAGGGGCATACGGCAGCGAGGGGCTACAATGGCGGCTTACATCAACGAGGTGAGGGCGTAGATGAGCAAGTCCCCAGACAACGCCGTGCGACCTGGCAAGCGGTACGCCAGTGCAGCCGAGGCGCTGCAAGGTGCCATCGCCGATGGCCAGACGTTGGCGGTCGGCGGGTTCGGCCTGTGCGGTATTCCCGAGGCCCTGATCGCTGCGTTGCGCGATACCGGGGCCAAGGATCTGACCGTGATCTCCAACAATGCGGGCGTGGATGGCTTTGGCCTCGGCCAACTGCTGGCGACCCGTCAGATCCGGAAAATGATCTCGTCCTATGTGGGTGAGAACAAGGAATTCGAGCGCCAGTATCTGGCCGGTGAGCTGGAGCTGGAGTTCAATCCGCAGGGCACCCTGGCCGAGCGGCTGCGCGCCGGTGGCGCGGGCATCCCGGCCTTCTTCACTGCAACCGGCTACGGCACGGTGGTGGCCGAGGGCAAGGAAACCCGCGCGTTCGATGGCAAACACTATGTGATGGAAACCGCGCTGCGCGCGGACGTCGCACTGGTCAAAGCCTGGAAGGCCGACGAGGCCGGCAACCTGGTGTTCCGCAAGACCGCGCGCAACTTCAACCCGGCCTGCGCGATGGCCGGCAAGCTGTGCATCGTGGAAGTGGAGGAGGTGGTGCCGGTGGGCAGCATCGACCCGGACCAGGTCCACCTGCCAGGCATCTACGTGCACCGCATCGTGCACAACCCGCATCCCGAGAAGCGTATCGAACAGCGTACCGTGCGCCAGGAGGCGAACTGAGATGGCCTGGACCCGCGATGAAATGGCACAGCGCGCCGCGCGCGAACTGACCGACGGCGCCTACGTGAACCTAGGCATCGGCCTGCCAACCCTGGTCGCCAACCACATTCCCGACGGCGTGGATGTGTGGCTGCAGTCCGAAAATGGCCTGCTGGGCATCGGCCCGTTCCCGACCGAGGCCGAGGTGGACGCCGACCTGATCAACGCTGGCAAGCAGACGGTGACTGCACGTGCGGGTGCCAGCTACTTCGGCAGCCACGACAGCTTCGCGATGATCCGCGGTGGTCACATCAACCTGGCCATCCTTGGCGCGATGCAGGTCACCGACAAGGGCGACCTGGCCAACTGGATGGTGCCGGGCAAGATGGTCAAGGGCATGGGCGGGGCGATGGATCTGGTCGCCGGCGTGCAGCGCGTGGTGGTGCTGATGGAGCACACCGCCAAGAGCGGCGAGCACAAGATTCTGCCCGAGTGCACGCTGCCGCTCACTGGCGTGGGCGTGGTCGATCGCATCATCACCGAGCTGGCCGTGTTCGATGTCACCGATAAGGGGTTGGTGCTGGTCGAGGCTGCCCCGGGTGTGGGTATCGATGAGTTGAAGGAAAAGACCGGCGTGGCGTTCAGCGATTGACCGATCCGGCGACACCGGCCGCGACTCTGCCGCGGCCGGTGAAGCTGTCCTCCGTGGCGAGCGTCTGCAGCCATGGGCCCGCTGACCAATGGCCATTGGCCAGGCACTGAAGCGGCAGCAGCACACCTTCGGGGTCCAAGCTCAGGTGTTGCACATCCTCTCCCAGTGCCGCGCACGCGTCGGCGATGAAGCTCAATGCGCCCTGATGGACCTGGGCCAGGGATGCCTGGCCCGTGGCGGACAGCTCGGGCGGCGCGAACATCGGCTCGCGTCCACTGCCGGTGCCGCGGAAGCCGCAGAACTGACCGGACGGTGCTGCCAGCAGCGCTTCAAGCAGCAGGTCATGCGCCAAAATGGGGGATGCCTCCTCCGGTACCGTGCGCCCATCGTGATACCGGGCCACGGCCCAGCCATGTCCTTCCACCTTCCGCGCAGTGGCACGTAATGCGAAGTACGCTCCCCCCACGGGGCGGTCAATGATGCTCGACAGATAGGTCTGGATAGTGCCGGCATAGCCGATATCCGCGACCAGGGCAGCATCGTCGCCAACCGTCTCGCGCCAGTAGTCCAGGTAGGCGTCGCATTCGCGTGCTGAGATGTTGAGCAAGGAGGGGAGCGCCGGCGCCAGCGTCGCGATGGCCTGATCCAGCATTTCAGGTAAATAGATGTCGCGGTCTGCCAGGGTGCCCACCTGCTCACGTACGGCCACCGCGGCTTCTTCACCCAAGCGCGAGGCAACAAGGTTCACCAGGGGGCCGGTGTACGTACCATGCAGGAGCCGCTCAAGATCGTTCGCTTCACGCAGGCTGGCCATGCCCGCGGCGCGTCGGGATACCAGAAGATAGGACGACCTCAGCGATCGCAGAGCCGGGGCGCTGCCGGCCAGGACGTCCCATGCTTGCTGCAGCAGGAATCCCTCGCGGCTGAGGAAGAGCACCGTTCCGATCTCGCGCTCTTTCGCGAGGTTCGCCAGCCACACCAGGTAATCCAGAACGACAGGTCCCAGGACCGTATAGCCCGCACTGTAGGCATCCAGTGTGGGCCGCGGCGAGAGATGGGACGGAGTCCAATCGCCTACTGCGGCGAAATGGTTGGCTAGCAGACCCCGCCACAACTGCTCGGGCCACGGTGCGTTGAGCCCGGCTGGATGTCGAAGCGGGCGCAGTGCCGGCACCATGTCCAGCAACGCTGAAGGGCGCACGATATGGACGGGGGAAAGGAGGCCGCTCAACTGTGGAATCTGCACATCCGCGTGTTCGTTGTCGCCTACGTGCAGCCAGCGTTTCATCGGAATGCCTTCGCGCTGTGAGATCGCCGCCCACGTGGCGGGATCGTCCTTGCGCATCGCTGTCTCGCACGACACCCACCATTCCGATGTGAGTGCCACCACGGCGGGCGGCAGCACCTGCCGGAGCACTGCGGCCGGCAGGTACATGTCCGATAGGGCTACAACGCGTTTGCCTCGCAACGCCTGCATGGCCGCCAACACACCTTTGCGCGGACGCAGCAGGCGCTGCTCGGTGGTGATTTCCAATTCCAGGAGCGCCTGCGGATCCACGGTGGATGCCAGTGCAGGGAAGTGCGCGTAGATCTCATCAAGTGTGGGGTCGCGCCCACTCGAAATGCGCGCGCGTTCCTCGGCGAGCTGGCGCGCCGCCGAGAAATCATCGACGCCGAACCGGGCCAGGGCCCTGAAGGAGAGGTAGTCGCGCGCGGCGTGTGGTGACAGGAACGGACGGGTCACCAACGTATCGAATACATCGGTAGTGACCAGGTCCGCATCCAGCGCAGAGAGCTGGATGCGGGGGGCAACCGGTGTGGCGAATGCCTCTGTCCAGTTGCGCTGCCCTTCGCTGATCAGGTGCGGTGTATCGCCCGGGGCAAGTACACCGACAAGCAGACCTTGGTGGCGCGTAATGGTGGCCAGAAGGCGCTCCACTGCATGTTGCAGGGTGCCATCCACCTGGCCGGTTTCGGCGGGGAAATCGCTGGTAGTCAGATTCAATGCGAAGAGGGGGCGCAGCGCATCGACCCGTGCCCAGAACATGGAGCCTGCCGGATAATCGATGTAGGCAGTGCGGTCTATTTCCAGGCCCAGCCGTGCCGCCAATGCTGCGCAGACCTCGGCGTTGCTCAGCCATGTGTGTGCCCAGGGCGGGAGGCTTTCATGGGTTTCCGGGTAGACCATGCCCAGACGCGGCTCGGCAGCGAACATGCCCAGAATCCAGGCGACCCGCGTTTCGCTGCCCAGCAGCGAACGCAGCAGGTAGCGCCGCCACTGCTCCTGCTCGCTGCCCGTGTACAGCGACTTCTTGGTGTGGATATGGCCGACGATATCCAAGGCCGTGATCTCATCGCGGAATGTCACCAGCAGCGGCGCGATATCGCGGCCCCGATTGGGCACGACGCGGACGTGCAATGCAGAAAGACGCGGAACCCTTGCAAAGCGTTCTTCGGCCTGGAGCTTGGCCGAGTCGTCCATCACTGACACGAGCAACTCGAACGGCACCGGGATGTGCGCCAGCAGCCCAGCGAACTCCTCTATCAGGTCCGGGTAGTACACATGGGCCATGAGCCCGACGCGCTGCTGGAGCTGGGCGAGGGGCACCGGCGCGGGAAACAGGTGCTCGACTGGCTGTGCCACCTGGATGCGTGACGCGCTGGCCTGCTTGAGCCGATTGACGAGCCCACGAACACCCATCGCAGAGGCGACCTTGAAAATGCGTCGCAGTACCGACCACAGCCCGACCAGCCCACCGCCATGCCGGGAGACCGCCTGGCGGCCTGCACGGACCGCGCGGGTCACAGAGGAGGTCATCGCGTCACATCCTGATGGCGCGCAGCGAGCGGCGTGGGTGCAGTGAAGTGGCGCGCGCTGGTCACGGCCTCGCTGGCAGCCGGCGCGGTGTTTGAAGCGCTGAGGCGAAGTGGGGCCATGGAATGCTCTTTCAACGATGCCGGTCCGGCAGGCGGTCATTTTCGATCTTTGGTGGACAGGGGGCAAATCCACAGGGTCCTGCCATGGTCGGGATACGCACACCGGCGAAGGAATGCTAGCGTCACCCCATGGATCTCCACCTCCCCGACGCCCAGGTGCACTGGCACCGCCACTGGCTATCCCGTGACGCCGCCGACACCCTCCAGCGCACGCTCCGCGAGGACGTCCCGTGGGAGGTGCACAAGATTCGCATGTTCGGCCGTCAGGTCGATTCCCCGCGCCTGAGCTGCTGGATGGGCGACCCGGCCGCGCGCTACCGCTATTCCGGTACCGAATTCGTGCCGCAGCCCTGGCATCCGGCGCTGCTGCCGCTGCGCGATCAGCTGGGCGAATTCTGTGGTCACGCCTTCAACAGCGTGCTGCTCAACCGCTACCGCGATGGCGATGATGGGATGGGCTGGCACAGCGACAATGAGCCCGAGTTGGGGCCGGCGCCGGTGATCGCGTCAGTGAGCCTGGGCGCGGCGCGGCGGTTCCTGCTGCGGCGCCGGGACGACCATGCCAAGAAGGCCGAGGTACTGCTGGACCATGGCGACCTGCTGGTCATGGGCGGTCAGACCCAGCGCCATTACCAGCATTCCCTGCCCAAGAGCGCCCGGCCGCTGGCCGAGCGCCTGAATCTCACGTTCCGCTGGATTACCGCACCCGGGTCGGCGTGACTGCAGCGCGGGCGTGATCCTGCTCGCCGGTCACCAGCGTCCAGCCCACCACGTTCGTGGTCAGTGTCTGCAGCCCCTGTTCCAGCGCGGCGGTGACCTGGGCGACGTCGCTGCTGCCGACCGGGTTTTCCTGGCGGAAGGTGCGGTCGGCGACCACGCGCTGGTCGATCACGTGGATCAGCTTGGCGTTCACCTCGATCAGCGCGGTGGGCGTGGCCTGGCCGCGGTAGTCCGCTTCGAAACGACGCACGTCCATGGCCAGCTTGTAGTCGGCGCGGATGCCGGTGGTGACCCGGGCCACGCCGTTGATGCGGCCGGAATCCTCGAAGCCGCGCACCAGCGCGTCATCGAGCATGTCGGTGGCCGGCTGGGCCCAGCTCACGCCCTTGTAGACCTCCAGTTCGGAGGGGGTCGGGCGCACGTTGATGCGCGGGCTGTCGACCACGCGCGCGGCGCTGGGCTTGACCAGCACCAGCTGCCAATCGACGGTCGGCCAGCTCGGGTCGGCCTGGATGCGGACCACGGGCGAATAGATGGTCACCGCGCTGCGTTCGTTGCTGCCCAGCAGCGAGCAGCCACCAAGCGCGGCGATCAGGGCGATCGGCAGCAGGGGCCGGAAGAAGGTCGGGTGGCTCATTTGGGTTCGAACTCCTTGGGTGCGTCACGGCCGAGCAGGTAGCGTGCCGGGTTGTTGTCCAGGCGGTCGCTGACCCGGCGCAGATCGCGGATCAGGCCGCGCAGCTCGGTCAGGGTCGGGCCGAGCTGGGCCAGGCCATCGTTGGCGAAGCTGTTGATCGCGGCGCGGTTCTCGCCAAGGATCGAATCGGCATTGCCGGCGGCCGAATCCAGCTTGCTCAGCGTGGTTTCCAGCTTGTCCAGGATCGGCGGCAGCTGCTGCACCAGGTTCTTGTCCAGGCGTTGGATGGTGCCATTGGTGCTCTTCAGGGTGACATCCAGGCTGCGGGCGGCATCGCGCGCGCTGAGCAGCAGCGCCTGGGTGCCCTGGTCGCGGTCGGCCAGGCCGCCGCTGATGGTTTCCAGGTTGGCCAGGGTCGCGTTGATGCTGGCCACGTTGCGGTCGCTGAGCACCTGGTCCATGCGCTCGACGATGCGGTTGGCCACGTCGGTGATGTTCTGCAGCGCAGACGGGGTAGTCGGGATGATCGGGGCCGGGTCCTTGTTGACCGCGGTCAGTGCGGCGGACTGCGGGGTACCACCACTGAGCTGGATGATCGACGGGCCGGTCAGGCTGGTGATCGCCAGCTTGGCGCGGGTGTCGGTCTTGACCGGCGTATTGGAGTTCAGCCGGATCCGCGCGACCACCTGGCGCGGGTCATCCGGCACCAGGTTCAGTTCGGTGATCGAGCCGACCGCGATGCCGTTGTACTGCACCGGGCTGCCCACCGACAGGCCGGTGACGGCCTCGCGGAACACCACGCGGTATTCCGTCCAGGTGCGATCGGATGAGTACTTGGCGGCCCACAGGCCGAAGGCCAGCAGCGCCAGTCCCACCACCAGGGTGAAGGCGCCGATCAGGACGTAATTGGCTTTGGTTTCCATGGCTTACTCGCTCTCGTGCTTTGCATCGCGCGCAGCACGCGCGCGCGGTCCGTGGAAGTACTCCTGGATCCACGGGTGGTCCAGTTGTTCGATCTCGTGCAGCGGGGCATTGGCGATGACCTTCCTGTCGGCCAGCACCGCCACCCGGTCACAGATCGCATACAGCGTGTCCAGATCATGTGTGATCAGGAAGACAGTCAGGCCCAGCGCTTCCTGCAGGGTCTTGATCAGGCGGTCGAAGGCGGCCGCGCCGATCGGGTCCAGCCCGGCGGTGGGCTCATCCAGGAACAGCAGCGGCGGGTCCAGCGCCAGCGCCCGGGCCAGGCCGGCGCGCTTGCGCATGCCACCGGACAGCTGCGAGGGCAGCTTGTTGATCGCATCGGCGGGCAGGCCGGCCAGCTTGACCTTGAGCAGGGCCAGTTCGTAATGCCAGCGCTCGGGCAGCTCGCCGTGATGTTCCTTCAGCGGTACCTGCACGTTCTCGCCCACGGTCAGCGACGAGAACAGCGCACCGTCCTGGAACAGCACGCCGGTGTTGCGTTCGATATGCAGGCGGTTGGCCGGGTCGCTGGAGCGGGCATCGACGCCCAGCACCTCGATCTGGCCATCGTCCGGCGTGCGCAGGCCCAGGATGCTGCGCATCAACACCGATTTGCCGGTACCCGAGCCGCCGACCACGCCCAGGATCTCGCCGCGTCGGACATCAAGATCCAAGCCGTCGTGTACCACCTGGGCGCCGAAACGGTTGGTCAGCCCGCGCACGCGGATCAGCAGTTCACCTTCATCCGTGGCGGCGTCGTCGCGGTCAGGGGCCGGGGCGGTGTCGGTGATCATCGGTTACCAGCCCATCTTCATGAACCACAGCGCGGCGAACGCGTCGAGGATGATCACCAGCGAAATGGCCTGCACCACGCTGGAGGTGGTGCGCTCGCCGACCGACTGCGCGGTGCCTTCCACCTTCAGGCCCTCCAGGCAGCCGATCAGGCCGATCACCAGCGCGAACACCGGCGCCTTGGACAGGCCGACCAGCATGTTGCGTACTTCCATGGTGTCGTGCATGCGCGCGATATACATCTGCGGCGGGATATCCAGATCGAAGGCGCCGACGGTGATGCCACCGGCCAGGCCGGCGATCATTGCGATGAAGGTCAGCAGCGGCAACGTGATCAACAGCGCGATCAAGCGCGGCAGCACCAGCAGATCGACCGGGTCCAGGCCCAGCGTTTTCATTGCGTCGATTTCTTCGCGCGCCTTCATCGCACCGATCTGCGCGGTGAACGCACTGGCGGTGCGGCCGGCCAGCACGATCGCGGTCAACAACACGGCGAACTCACGCAGGAAGGCGATGCTGACCAGTTCGACCACGTAGATCTCGGCGCCGAAGTCGCGCAGGATCGTGGAGCCGAGGAAGGCGATCACCGCGCCCACCAGATAGGACAGCAGGGCGACCAGGGGCACTGCATCCAAGCCGACCTGTTCCATCTGGGCGACCGTGGCAGTGAGCCGGAAACGGCGCGGCTCCTTGATCAGGCGCGCACCCTTGACCAGGTTCTCGCCAAGGAAACTGGCCAGTGCCACGATGTTGTGGCCCATGCCGTGCACGCTGACACCGAGCCGCTCCAGCGCGGCCAGCACGCCGAAGTCCCGCTTGGCCTTGGGCCGGTCGTCGGCGACTTCCTCGATGGTCGAGACCAGCGCACGATGTTCCTCGCGGAACGTCACCGCATCCTCGCCGAGATCGGCGCGGTGGGCCACGCGCAGCAACTGCAGCACACCGGCCGAGTCGAGCAGGGTGATCCCGCTGGCATCCAGGCCGGTCACGTTCTCCGGAAGGCCACGCAGCACTTCGGCCGCGTCCAGCGCGGTGCGTAAAGTCCAATGGCCAGACAACCGGATCAGGCCGGGGTCCTGGGCATCCTGCTCGAGATGGGGGGCTTGGTCTGAGGTCATGTAGGCGTCCTGCGCGCAGCATACCCTGTCCGGGTGCATGGCTCGCGTATGCGCCGGGACGGGCTGAACGCGTCGGTCAGTGCGCCCCGTTCCTGCACGCAGGCGCACGATGACACCGGGATTCTTCAGGCCGGGGCGTGTTCGGGTAATACTACGGCGCATGTCTGCCGACGCCCCCACCATCGTTGCACCACCGGCCACCTACGCACAGCGCGTGGCCTTCGTTTCGGAAATGGCCGGGCGCCTGCACAGCTATGGCACCACCGCGCAGCGGCTGGAAGCAGCCGTGGTCGCGCTGGCGCAGCGCCTGGACCTGGATTGCGAGCCGTGGTCGAACCCGACTGGCCTGATCCTGAGTTTCAGCGACCCGACCAAGGCGATCGGTTCATCGGACATCACCCGTGTGATCCGGTTGGCACCGGGCGAGAACGACCTGCATAAACTCAGCATCGCCGACCAGATCACCGATGCGGTGGCCAACGGCGCCATGAGCATCGCGCAGGGCCATACCGCGCTGCGCCAGCTGGACAAGGATCCTGGCCGTTGGGGCAAGATCCGCACCATCCTTTCCTACAGCCTCGGCGCAGCGGGCGTGGCCGGCCTGTGGAAACTGCCGTGGCTGGATATCGCCACCGCCGGCGTGATCGGTCTGCTGATCGGCGTCATGGGCATGTATACCGACCGTCGCCCGGCCACGCGCGAAGCCAACGAGGCGTTGGCGGCCCTGCTGGCCGGCTCGGTGGCGACGCTGGTGGCCTCCTTCATCGGCGCGCTCAACCTCAACACGGTGATCATCGCCTCGCTGGTGGTGCTGCTGCCCGGGATGTCGCTGACCAATGCGGTCAATGAGCTGGCGAGCCAGCATTGGGTTTCGGGCACGGCGCGGTTTGCCGGTGCGGTGACCACGATCCTGAAACTGACGGTGGGCGCGGTGATCGCGGTGACGCTGTCGGGCATCGTCGGGCTGGAGCCGCTGGTCCGCGCTTCGCGGCCGCAGGCCGATTGGGTCGAATGGGGCGCGTTGCTGCTGGCCGCGTTCGCGTTCGCGATGTTGTTCAAGGCCAACCGCCGCGATTTCCCCTGGGTGATGGCGGCGGCCGTCGCCGGTTATGCGATATCGAAATTCGCCGGACAGGCGTGGGGCATCCCGGCCGGCATTTTCATGTCCGCGATGCTGCTGACCGCCGCCGGCAATCTGTTCGGTCGGCTGGCGCAGCGACCGGGCGCGATCATCCGCCTGCCCGGCATCATCATGCTGGTGCCCGGCAGTACCAGCCTGCGCGGCGTGCTGACGCTGGTCCAGCAGCAGGACATGAGCGCCGGGCAGACCGTGCTGATGACGGTGCTCAACGTGGTGATGGCGCTGGTGGCCGGCCTGCTGTTCGGTAATCTGCTGATCCCGGCGCGCAAGAATCTTTGACCGCCCGGTCACCGCGCGCGCCATCAACGGGTACGAAAACGCCGGCGCGAAGCCGGCGTTTTCATGTGCAGCAGTGACTGACCGGCTTACTTCTTGATCAGGAACTCTTCGACCTTCTTGCCCTTGGCGGTATGCGCGGCCAGCCAGCGCGGCTGCTTGCCACGGCCGGTCCAGGTTTCCTTCGGGTTGGCCGGGTTGCGATACTTCGGGGCGACCTTGCCGAGCTTGCGCACGGCCTTGGCCGGGGCCTTGGTGGCCTTGCTCGCGGCGCGGCCACGTGCGGCCGGGGCAGCGCCGCCGAACAGTTCTTCCACCGAATAGCCCTGGGCCTTGGCCAGCTTGGTCAGCTGTGCGCGGACTTTGGTGATCGCCGGACGCTTGGCCACGATGGTCTGCTGCTTCTTGGCGTTCTTGATCAGCGCGCCCAGCTCTTTGGCGGACAGGCCGCTCAGGTCAATGCTCATCTACTACTCCGCAATATATTAAGGACAGGGTGAGCCGGTCCTTGGCGTCGGAAACAGCATACATTCTCTTTTGCGAAATACACAAACAAACCGGAGATATTGAAACCGGGTCCACCATTGAAAAGGCCGGGTTATTCACCCGGCCTTTGTCTTTACTTCGTCAATTTTGCCAGCAGTGTGTCCTTGTCGAGGACCTCCGCTTCGGCGGCATTGCGCGCGCGGTACTCGAACGTGCCGGCGGCGACGCCGCGCTCGGAGACCACGATGCGGTGCGGCACGCCGATCAGTTCCATGTCGGCGAACATCGCGCCCGGGCGCAGGCCGCGGTCGTCCAGCGCCACATCCAGGCCGGCGGCCTGCAACTGTGCAAGCAGCTCGGCGGCGGTGGCCGCTACGGTCTCGTCCTGCTTCGGGTTGATCATGCAGACCACCACCTGCCACGGCGCCATCGCGTCGGGCCAGATAATGCCGGCGTCGTCATGATTCTGCTCGATCGCCGCGGCGACGATGCGCGAAATACCGATGCCGTAGCAGCCCATCGCCAATACCGCGGCCTTGCCGTTCTCGTCGAGGACGGTCGCATTCAACGCCTGCGCATACTGGCGGCCGAGCTGGAACACATGGCCAACTTCGATGCCGCGGGCGATCTTGAGTTCACCGCCATCGGCGGCACGATCACCGGCCTTGGCGTTGCGGATGTCCGCCACTTCCGGTTCGGGCAGGTCGCGGCCCCAGTTGACGCCGGCGATATGGAAGCCGGCTTCATTGGCACCGATGACGAAATCGGCCAGCGCGGCGACGTCGCGGTCGGCCACGATGCGGATCGGCAGGGCCGGATTGAGCGGGCCGAGGAAGCCCGGCTCGCTGCCCAGGTGCGTGGCAATCTCCGCCTCGCTGGCCATGCGGTAGCCCTGCAGGCCCTCGACCTTGCCGAGCTTGATTTCATTGACGTCGTGATCGCCGCGCACCAGCGCCAGCACGAAACCGGCTTCGCTCATGATCGCGATCGACTTGACCGTGCGCTCCAGGCCCAGGCCAAGCAGGGCGGCCACGGCTTCACAGGTTTTCTGCGTGGGCGTATCGATTTTGCGCAGCGCTTCGCTGGCGGCCGGGCGCTCGCCCGGGGCCGCGGCGATGGCCGCTTCCATATTGGCCGCGTAATCCGAGCCGGTGGAAAACACCAGTGCGTCTTCGCCGGACTCGGCGATCACGTGGAATTCCTGCGAGGCATCGCCACCGATCGCGCCCGAGTCGGCCTGCACCATGCGGAAATCCAGGCCCAGGCGGGTGAAGATGCGGCTGTAGGCCGCCTTCATGTTCTCGTACTCGCGCACCAGGCAGTCATCGTGCAGGTGGAAGGAGTAGGCGTCCTTCATCAGGAATTCGCGCGAGCGCATCACGCCGAAGCGCGGCCGGATCTCATCGCGGAACTTGGTCTGGATCTGGAAGAAATTGACCGGCAGCTGCTTGTAGCTGGACAGCTCCTGGCGCGCGAAATCCGCGGCGGCTTCTTCAGCGGTCGGGCTGTAGCAGAACACCTGCTCCTTGCGATCCTTGATCTTCAGCAGCTGCGGGCCGAACTTTTCCCAGCGGCCGGTGGCTTCCCACAGTTCCTTGGGCTGGAGGGTCGGAATCTGGAATTCCACCGCGCCGGCACGCTCCATTTCCTCACGCACGATGCGCTCGACCTTGCGCAGCACGCGCAGGCCCAGCGGCGACCAGGTGTACAGCCCCGAGGCCAGCTTGCGGATCATGCCCGCGCGCAGCATCAAGCGGTGGCTGGTCAGCTCCGCGTCGCTGGGGGTTTCCTTGGTGGTGTGCAGGTGGAACTGGGAGAGGCGCATCGTCGGCTTCGCTGAACGGCAGAAGCCGATATTCTGCCAGTCCGGCCGCCGCGATGGGTGTTGCCGTTGGTTTTGGCTGCCTCGACGGGGCCGGTGGCTCAGGCCTTGGGGGTGCAGTAGGCCTGGATGGCGGCCTCGGCCAAGGTCTTCTGGGCGCTGCGCTGCTCGTCGGTCAGGGCGGTATCGGCCGTGCCGTCGCCATCGGCGTCCTGCATGACCTTGCCCGGCCCGTTGAGCAGGGTGAGATTGCCGCGGGCGTCGGTACAGGCCTTGTTCTCGGCCGGGGCGGTGGCGGTCTCGCGCGGGAGCGGGTCCCGGTTCTCGACCTGGCGGGCCTCGTACTTCTGCCCGGCCGGCGGCTTCTCCGAATACTGGGTGACGCCGTTGGCGTCTTTCCACTTATAGACAGTGCCGGCGCTGGCCGTGGCGCTGGCGAGCAGCAGCAGGGCGCTCAGACGGGACAGGGCACGCATGGCAACTCCGGGAACGGGGCAGAACCGCGATTGCAGCACCCCGCGCCGGTGCTGGCAAGCTAAACTGGCCGCATGGATCAGATGAAACCCCCGCCGCGCTCGCGCAGCATTTACCTGCTGCCCAACCTGTTCACCACCGCAGGCCTGTTCGCCGGCTTCTACGCGATCATCGCCGCGGCCAACGGCGACTTCGTGAATGCCGCAGTCGCGGTGTTTGTCGCGGCGGTCATGGATGGCCTGGACGGCCGTGTGGCCCGCCTGACCGGCACCAGCAGCGAATTCGGCGTGCAGTACGACTCGCTGGCCGATCTGGTCAGCTTCGGCATGGCCCCGGCCCTGGTGATGTACCACTGGTCGCTGTCCTGGCTGAAGTTCGACGACCCGGTGCTCGGCCGCGTTGGCTGGGCGGTCGCCTTCCTGTATGCCGCCTGCGCCGCGCTGCGCCTGGCCCGCTTCAATACCCAGGTAACCGTGGTCGACAAGCGCTGGTTCATCGGCTTGGCCAGCCCGGCTGCGGCCGGCCTGATGATGTCCTTCGTCTGGGCTTTCGCTGATGGCAACCTCGGCTGGGACGGCAACCAGCTGCGCTATGTCGCGCTGGGCGTGACCCTGGTGTCGGCACTGCTGATGGTCAGCCGGATCCGCTTCTGGAGCTTCAAGGGCAGTGGCGAGAAAGGACCGCGCGCGGATCGCGTGCCGTTCCTGGCGCTGGCCCTGGTGCCGATCGCCATCGCGATCATGGTCATTGATCTGCCGCGCGTGCTGTTCGCGGTGGGCGTGGTGTATGCCTTGTCCGGCCCGTGCTACTGGGCGTGGCAGCGCACCCGCAAGACGGTCGAGCCGAACGCGTGAGCGGGCAGGCGCTGCCGCCATTGTGGTCGCCGGCGCAGCAGTCCTGGCTGCAGGCGATGGGTTATACGGTGTTCGTCGACGGCAGCGTCGAGCCGGAAGCCGCTGCGGTACCTGATGTCCAGCTCAGCGCGGCGCCGCTCGCCGAGTCGTCCGCGCCGGTGCGCCAGTCGCGGCCAGCACCGGCGGTGGATGCGCCCGCGCCGGTACGCCGAAGCGCGCCGCGCACGGTCGAAGAAGGCGCGCCGCCATCCGTCCCGGCGGCCACGCCGGCACGCGGAGGCGGAGGCCGCCGCGCGGCGGTCCGGATGCCCGATCGCCTGCAGATCGCCCTGTTGCGCGCCTCCGGCTGCAACCCGGCCGAGCCGGACACCCAGGCCTTGATGGCCAGCTGGAACCTGGATGAACTGCGCAGCAGTGCCGCCGCCAAGCGCGCGTTGTGGCCGCAGCTGCGCGCCCTGCGCAAGCGGGGCCGACCGTGAGCGCGGTGAGCTCGCCGCGGCCGTTGTCGTTGCGCGCGCTGCGCGAAAGCGACCTCAATGCGGTGATGGCCATCGAGGTGCGCGGTTACCCGTACCCGTGGACCCGCGGCATCTTCCAGGACTGCCTGCGTGCCGGTTATCCCGGCCTGGCGATGGAAGAGGACGGTCTGCTGATGGGCTATGGCCTGCTCAGCATCGCCGCCGATGAAGCGCATATCCTCAACATCTGTGTGGACCCGCTGTGCCAATCGCGCGGCCACGGCCGCTACCTGCTGCGCGCGCTGGTGAAGCTGGCGCGTGACCACGGTGCGCACCGGGTGTTCCTGGAAGTGCGCCCGTCCAATACCTCGGCGGTGGCGCTGTACCACAGCGAAGGGTTCAACGAGATCGGCCGCCGGCCGCGCTATTACCCTGCCCGCGACGGGCGCGAGGATGCGCTGGTGATGGCCATCGAGCTGGTCGACGACGACATCCAGGTGATGCCGCCGCTCTGACAGCGTGGTGTAGAGCCACCCATGGGGGGCTCTACACCATCCGCAGCACTATCGCCCCGAGCACGATCAGGCCCGCAGCGATCCAGCGTTGGCGGGTAACGCGTTCGCGCAGGAGCCAGGCCGAGATCAGGATGCCGAACAAGATCGAGGTTTCGCGCAGTGCGGCGATCATCGCGATCGGCGCGACCGTCATGGCCCACAGCGCCAGCCCGTAGGAGACCAGCGTGCCGATGCCGCCGGTGATGCCGTAGCCCCAGTTGCGGCGCGCATAGTCACGCAGCGCGCCGGCGCGTGTGCACAACGCCCACAGTGGCAAAGGCAGGCCGGAAAGCAGGAACAGCCACAACGTGTAGCTCACCACGGCACCCGAGTGACGCGCGCCCCAACCATCGACCAAGGTGTAGGTGGCGATGACACCGGCATTGAGCAGCGGCAGCCACAGATGCTGGCGCGAGGTGCCGCGGGTCATGCACAGGATGCCCAGGCAGATCAGCCCGATGCCGGCCCACGCGATCCATGCCAGGCGCTCACCCAGAAACAGCGTGCTGATCAGCGCGACCAGGATCGGCGCGCAGCCGCGCATCAGCGGGTAGGACGCGCTCATGTCGGTCAGCTGGTAGGTGCGCGCGACGAGGACGTAGTACCCGGTTTGGAGCAGGGTCGAGGTGGCCAGCCATGGCCAGCTCTGTGGCGCGGGGGCCGGTACGAACGGTAGCGCGATCGCCGCGATCAGGGCAGCCGACCCGGTGACCAGGATCGTGGTCAACAGCGTGTCGGTGCCGCGTTTGACGATCGCGTTCCAGCTGGCATGCAGCAGGGCGGCCAACAGCACGATGCAGAAGAGGGACAGCGACATCGTGTCGGCGGTCATTCAATCCGTGGACGAACCCGCATCATGCCGCAGATGGGCAGGCATCGGGCCCGTAACCGCGCGGGCGGGCCCTACCTACGTTATCGGCCCATGGGTAGAGCCACCCCATGGGTGGCTGCACGCCATCCCGCCCCGGAAGGCAGCCACGCATGGCGTGGCTCTACCCGTGCGCTTACAGCTTCGCGCGCTGCGAACGCAGGCCGTCCAGCTGGGCGGTCCATTCGACCAGGCGCACGCGCTCCTGCTCGACCACGGCCGCCGGCACCTTGTCGGTGAACTTGGCCAGCTTGGTCCCGCTCTTTTCCTTCTCCGATTCCACCCGGGCGATTTCCTTGTCCAGGCGCCCGCGTTCGGCACCCAGATCGACCAGGCCCTCCAGCGGCACCAGCAAGGTGAGATCGCCCACGATCGCAGCAGCCGCCGGCGGCGTGTCACTGCCGTTGGCCAGCCACTCGATGCGCTCCAGCTTGAGCAGGAACGACAGCGAGGAAGTGAAGCGGGTCATGCGCGCACGGTCGTCGTCGTTGCCACCCTGCAGCAGCAGCGGCACCAGCTTGGACGGCGGCACGTTCAACTCGCTGCGCACGCGGCGCAGCGCGTTGACCATCGACTTCAGCCATTCCACGTCGGCTTCGGCGCGGGCGAAATCACCGGCGAACTCCCCGGCGGTCGGGTACGGCCGCAGCGAAATGGTGTCGTCGGTGATGCCCAGGCGCGGGGCGACCTGGCGCCACAGCTGCTCGGTGACGAACGGGGTCAGCGGGTGCAGCAGGCGCAACAGCGCTTCGAGCACGTACAGCAGGGTGTGGCGGGTGCTGTTGGCATCGTCCGCGTCGGCGCCGTTGAGGGCCGGCTTGGTCAGTTCCAGGAACCAATCGCAGAACGCGTTCCAGGCAAATTCGTACAGGCACTGCGCCAGCAGATCGAAACGGTAGTTGGCGTAATGCGTCTGCGCTTCGGCCGAGACCGCGGCCAGGCGCGCGAGGATCCAGCGCTCGGCATCGGTGCGCGGCTGCGGCACGCCGGTGAAGCTGCTGCCCTCGGTGTTCATCAGGGTGAAGCGGCTGGCGTTCCACAGCTTGTTGCAGAAGTTCTTGTAGCCCTCTGCACGGTTCATGTCGAACTTGATATCGCGGCCGTGGGTGGCCAGCGCGGCGATGGTGAAGCGCAGCGCATCCGCACCGTGGGCGATGATGCCCTCGGGGAATTCGCGTCGCGTCGCCTTCTCGATCTTCGGCGCGTCCTTGGGCTTCATCAGGCCGGTGGTGCGCTTGGCGACCAGGTCTTCGATGGAGATGCCATCGATGATGTCCAGCGGGTCGAGCACGTTGCCCTTGGACTTGGACATCTTCTGACCCTGCGCATCGCGGATCAGGCCGGTGATGTAGACGTCCTTGAACGGAATCTTCCCGGTGAAGCTGTCGGTGGCCATGATCATGCGGGCCACCCAGAAGAAGATGATGTCGAACCCGGTGATCAGCACCGACGACGGCAGGTAGCGCTCGAAACCGCGCGCGTCCATCGCCTGCTCGTTCGGCCAGCCCAGGGTGGAGAACGGCCACAGCTGCGAGGAGAACCAGGTCTCCAGCACGTCACTGTCCTGGTGCAGGGCGAGGTCGGCGGCGAGGGCGTTCTTCGCGCGCGCTTCGGCTTCATCACGGCCGACATAGCAGTTGCCCGCATCGTCGAACCACGCCGGAATGCGGTGGCCCCACCACAGCTGGCGGCTGATGCACCAATCCTGGATGTTCTCCATCCAGTGGCGGTAGGTGTTGATCCAGTTGGCCGGGACGAACTGGATGCTGCCGTTCTCGACCAGCTCCAGGCCGCGCTTGGCCAGCACGTCCATCTTCACGAACCACTGGTCGGTCAGGTACGGCTCGATCACCTGCTGGGTACGATCGCCACGCGGCACCTGCAGCTTGTGCGCACGGGTTTCGACCAGGATGCCCAGGTCTTCCAGCTCGGCCAGGATTACCTTGCGCGCTTCGTAACGGTCCAGCCCGCGGTATTTCTCCGGGGCGTTGTCGTTGATTGCCGCCACCGGGGTGAACAGGTTGATCATCGGCAGGTTGTGGCGCAGGCCGACCTGGTAATCGTTGAAATCGTGCGCGGGGGTGACCTTGACCACGCCGGTGCCGAACTCGCGGTCAACGTAATCATCGGCGATCACCGGGATCTCGCGGTCGGTCAGCGGCAGCTTCACCATTTTGCCGATCAGGTGCGCGTACCGCTCGTCCTCGGGGTGCACCATCACCGCGGTGTCGCCGAGCATGGTTTCCGGGCGGGTGGTGGCCACGGTCAGGGTGCCGCTGCCATCGGCCAGCGGGTAGCTGATCGACCACAGGAAGCCGTCTTCCTCCACGCTCTCCACTTCCAGATCGGAAATGGCCGTCTTCAGCACCGGATCCCAGTTGACCAGGCGCTGGCCACGGTAGATCAGGCCCTGCTCGTGCCAGCGCACGAACGCCTCGACCACCGCTTCGGACGGCTGCGGGTCCATGGTGAAGGTGCTGCGCGACCAGTCGCTGGAGGTGCCCAGACGGCGCATCTGGCGCTCGATGGTGTCACCGGACTGCGCCTTCCACTCCCACACCTTCTCGATGAAGCCGTCGCGGCCCAGCGAATCGCGGGTCTCACCGGTGTTGGCCAGCGCCAGGTTGCGCGACACCACCATCTCGGTGGCGATGCCGGCGTGGTCGGTGCCGACCTGCCACAACGTGTCGTAGCCACGCATGCGGTGGTAACGCACCAGTGCATCCATCAGGGTCTGCTGGAAGGCGTGGCCCATGTGCAGCGTGCCGGTCACGTTCGGCGGCGGCAGCAGGATGGTGTACGGCTCGCCCTTGCCGGACGGCTTGAAATGGCCGGCCTTCTCCCACGCGTCGTACAACGCGGTTTCAAAGGTTTTCGGGTCGTAGCTGGAGGCGAGTTGGGTCATGCGGGAACCAGGATCGAATACGGAAGGTGGGGGTGCCGGAAGCTCAGCGCCCGAAGGCGCGGCGGATCTTCTGGTCGGTATGGAACTGTGAGACCGCGTAGGCGGCCCAGATCGCGGCGGGCAGCCAGCCGATCAGCGTGATCTGCAGGATCAGGCAGAGGATGCCTGCGATCGGGCGGCCGATGGTGAAGAAGGCGAACCAGGGAAAGATCAGGGCGATCAACAGGCGCATCAAGGGTCTCCGGGGGCGGCGGCGACCGGACGGGCGCCGCGCGGGTTACATGTCGTATTTGTTCAGGTCAAAGCCCAGTGCCTTGTACTGGCGCCAGCGCTCGCGCAGCGGTTCGCGCGCTTCCGGGTCGGCCGGCACCACTTCCAGCACGCGGTCGCAGGCGGCCAGGTAGGGATCGTCGCGCAGGTTGATCACCAGCGGCCGGGCCGGGGCCTCGGTGCCGGGAACGGCGATCAGCACCAGCGCCTCTTCCTCGTCCATGTCTTCGCCGGCGATCTGGTGCGGGATGTAGGCATCGTTGTCGAACGCCCACAGCAGCTCGTCCAGCTCTTCGGCCTGGGCCTGGTCGCGTGCCAGCACCAGGGTGAACAGCCCGGCGTCATTGGCCTTGCGGGCCAGTTCGCAGACCAGGCGCAACGGCTCGGTCAGGAAGCGGGGCTTGGCGATCAGGTAGAAATCAGCACGGGACATGGCAGGGCCTGGAGCGGAGGGAGAACCCGGCGCCAGGCCGGGCGGGATCGCGGCCACCCGCAGGCGGCCGCGATCGGGCAGGGCATCAGGCGCGGGCGGCCTGGTCCAGCAGCCACTGGCTCAGCA
>NZ_JASCOO010000119.1:0-11815 GCF_029959485.1 Stenotrophomonas sp. PS02301 | reverse complement strand
GGCCGGCTCCTCCGGTGGCATGACCCTCATCTCATGTTCGCGGCCGTCCGGGGCATGGGCGTGAGCCGGCCAGCGGCCGGCACTACCCGGTTCATGGCATCAGGCCACGTAAACGGTCTTGATGTTCATGAACTCATGGATGCCATGTTCGGCGAGTTCACGGCCGAAGCCGGAGCGTTTGCTGCCGCCGAAGGGGAGGCGTACGTCGCTCTTGACGATGGCGTTGACGAAGGCGGCACCGCATTCCAGCTGCTGGGCGATGGCTTCGCCGCGCGCCGCATCGATGGTCCACACGCTGCCGCCCAGGCCGAAGGTGGTGTCGTTGGCCACGCGCAGTGCTTCGGCGTCATCGCTGACGCGCAGGATCGCGGCGGCCGGGCCGAACAGTTCTTCGTCATAGGCCGGCATGCCGGGCGTCACGTTGTCCAGGATGGTGGCCGGGTAGCCCGCATGCGAGCCGGCTACCGGCTCACCGCCGAGCAGCAGCGTGGCGCCCTTGGCGATGCTGTCCTGCACCTGCTTGTGCAGCTCGTCGCGCAGGTCCGCGCGCGCCATCGGCGCGAGCGTGGTCTTCTCGTCCTGCGGATCGCCGTAGACGCGCTTGCCGGCGGCGGCGACGAACTTCTCCACGAACGCATCGGCGATCGCATCGACCACGATGAAGCGCTTGGCCGCGATGCAGGTCTGGCCACTGTTGTCGAAGCGCGACTTCACCGCTGCGGCCACCGTCTTGTCCAGATCGGCATCGTCCAGCACCACGAAGGCATCGCTGCCGCCCAGCTCCATCACGCACTTTTTGAGCTGGTCACCGGCATTGGCCGCAATCGACCGCCCGGCGCGCTCGCTGCCGGTCAGCGTGACCGCCTTGACCCGCTTGTCGCGCAGCACCTCGGCGGCCTGGTCGTTGTCGATGTGCAGCACATCGAACACGCCCTCGGGGAGCCCACCATCGCGGCACACCGCCAGGATCAGGTCGGCGCATTGCGGCACGTTGCTGGCGTGCTTGAGCAGCGCCACATTGCCGGCCATGAACGCCGGCGCGAGGAAACGGAATACCTGCCAGATCGGGAAGTTCCACGGCATCACCGCGAACACGCAGCCGATCGGCTCGTAGCGCACGTAGCTGCGCTGGGCTTCGGTATCGATCAGCTGCGGCTTGAGGTAGTCGGCCGCGTGATCGGCGTAGAACTCGCAGGCCTCGGCGCATTTGTCGATCTCACCCAGCGCTTCCCCCTTGAGCTTGCCCATCTCGGTGGTCATCGCCTGCTGGATGTCCCCCTTGCGCTGGCGCAGCTGGGCCGCGATGGCGCGCAGGATCGCCCCGCGCTCCTGCAGCGAACGCGCTGACCAGGCCGGGAACGCCTCGGCGGCCGCGGCCAGGCGCTGCTCGACCTCCGTGGCGGTGAGCAGTTCATGGCGATACGTGACCTGGCCGGTCGCGGGATTGATGATGTCAGCGGTCATCGCAGGTCTCCAAAAGTCAGGCCCGCAGTGTGCGCCCGGCCCCGTGAGCCGGATGTTGCCGGATCGGGATGACGTTCAGCTGGGGTCCTGCAGCGCCATCTGCATGTCGCGTTGGCGGCGTTTCTCGGCGCGAGAGGTGATGTACCAGCCCACCACCGCCGCGATCGACACCGCCAGCACCATCAAGGTGGCCAGCGCGTTGATCTCCGGCTTGATGCCCATCCGCACGGAGGAGAACACCTTCATCGGCAGGGTGGTCGAGTTCGGGCCGGCCACGAAGCTGGCGATCACCACGTCATCCAGCGACAGCGTGAACGCCAGCAGCCAGCCGGCCACCAGCGCCGGGGCGATGATCGGCAGGGTGATCTGGAAGAACACCTTCAACCGGCTCGCGCCGAGATCCATCGCGGCTTCCTCCAGCGAGCGGTCCAGCTCCTGCAGGCGTGAGGACACCACCACCGTCACGAAGGACAGGGTGAAGGTGACATGCGCGATCCAGATGCTGGTCACGCCGCGGCTGGGGAAACCGGGAATGCCGCCCATCGCCACCAGCAGGGTCATCAGCGAGAAGCCCAGGATCACTTCGGGCATCACCAGCGGCGCGGTGATCAACGCACCGAACACGGTCTTGCCCGGGAAGCGGCGCATGCGGGTCATCACCATCGCCGCCATCGTGCCGAGCACGGTGGCCGCGCAGGCCGTCCAGAACGCGACCTTGAGGCTGATCCACAGCGCATCCAGGATCTGCCGGTTGTTGAACAGCTCGCCGTACCAGCGCGTGGAGAAGCCCGACCATACCGTGGCCAGCTTGGAGGCGTTGAACGAGTACACCATCAACAACAGGATCGGCAGGTACAGGAAGGCGAAGCCCAGCCCGAGCAGGCTCCAGCCCAGCCAGCGGTTGCTGCGCACCATGCTCATGCCAGCTTTCCTTCCAGCTCGCGCTGCTGCATGCGGTTGAACAGCAGGATCGGCACCAGCAGCAGGGCCAGCATCACGATCGCCACCGCCGAGGCCGTGGGCCAGTCACGGTTGTTGAAGAACTCGCCCCACAGCACGCGGCCGATCATCAGCGTATCCGGCCCGCCCAGCATTTCCGGAATCACGAACTCACCCACGGCCGGGATCATCACCAGCATGCAGCCGGCGATGATGCCGGTGCGCGAGAGCGGCAGTGTGATCCGCACGAAGGCCTGCCACGGCTTGGCGCCGAGGTCGTAGGCGGCTTCGAGCAGGCGGTTGTCCAGCTTGACCAGATTGGCGTACAGCGGCAGCACCATGAACGGCAGGTAGCAGTACACGATGCCGATGTAGGCGGCGGTCGGGGTGTACAGGATCTGCAGCGGCGCATCGATCAGGCCGAGCTTGAGCAGCAGCTGGTTGAGCAGGCCATTGCGGTCCAGGATGCCGATCCAGGCATACACGCGGATCAGGAACGAGGTCCACGAGGGCAGCACCACCAGCATCATCGCCACATTTCGCGCGGCCGGGCTCATCCGCGAGATCACGTAGGCCATCGGGTAGCCGATCAGCAGCGTGAGCAGGGTCGAGATGACCGCGATCTTGATCGAGCTCAGGTACGCCAGCGCGTACTGGTTGTCCTTCACCAGGGCCGCGTAGCTGCCGAGATTGAGCTTGAGCGAGAACGCGCCGTCCACGTACTCCAGCAGCCAGGTATACGGCGGCGAGCCGACCTGGGTGCGGGCGAAGGAGATCATCAGGATGATCACGAACGGCACCGCGAAGAACAGCAGCAGCCACAGGTACGGCGCGGCGATCACGCCGGCGCGCGTACCCGGGAGCCAGCGCTTCCAGCCGGTCGCGCTCATGAGGTCAGCACCACGCCGTCGTTGTCGCGCCAGTGCACCCAGACGGTGTCACCCCAGGTCAGGCCATCGCTGGCCCAGCGCTGCGAATTGGCGAAGTTGGACAGCACCTTGGCCCCGCTCGGCAGGCGCACATGGAATACCGAGTGGCTGCCGAAGTAGGCGATCTCCTCGATCACGCCCTGGGCCTTGTTGGTATCCCCGGACGGCTCGTCCTTGCCGATCATCACCTTCTCCGGGCGCAGCGCGAACGCCACCGGCTGGCCTTCGTAACCGGTGATGCCGTGGGCGACGTAGATCGGTGCGGGGAACAGCGGCGTGCGCACGGTGACGTACTCGGGCAGGTCCTCATCGAGCACGCCATCGAACAGGTTCACCGAGCCGATGAACTCGGCCACGAAGCGGTTGGCCGGCTGCTCGTAGATTTCATCCGGCTTGCCGACCTGCTGGATCCAGCCGGCATCCATCACCGCGATCCGGGTGGCCATGGTCATGGCCTCTTCCTGATCGTGGGTGACCATCACGCAGGTCACCCCGGTGGTCTCGATGATGTTGACCAGCTCCAGCTGCATCTGCGAGCGCAGCTTCTTGTCCAGCGCGCCCATCGGCTCATCCAGCAACAGCAGCTTCGGGCCTTTGGCCAGCGACCGCGCCAGCGCCACGCGCTGCTGCTGACCGCCGGAGAGTTGGTGCGGCTTGCGCTTGGCCAGCTTGCCCAGCTGCACCAGCTCCAGCATTTCGCCGACACGGCGGTTGATCGCATCACGCGCCATGCCGTCCTGCTTCAGGCCGAAAGCGATGTTCTGCTCCACCGTCATGTGCGGGAACAGCGCGTAGGACTGGAACATCATGTTGATCGGGCGCTGGTACGGCGGCAGCGCGTTGATGCGCTGGCCGTCCAGGTCGATGGTGCCCTGGGTGGGGGTCTCGAAGCCGCCCAGGCAGCGCAGCAGCGTCGATTTGCCACTGCCCGAGCCACCCAGCAGCGCGAATATCTCGCCTTTGCGCACGTCCAGGGTGACGTCGTCGAGCGCGACGAAGCCGTCGAACTCCTTGCGCAGCGCGCGGATGGACAGGTAGCCCGGTTCCAGGACCGGCAGGACCGCGCCTTCCGGCTTGGCTTCAAATGGCATGGTCAGCGGCTCCGGGAGCGGCGGCGGGACGGGGGGAGAATGCCATTTTACCGGTGGTGGCCGCGTCATGTCCTACCCCCTGAAACGACGACGCCGGCGCGGGGCCGGCGTCGCGGGGGCGGTCAGCGCCCGGTTTTCACCTCGGTCCACAACCGGGTGTAGAGCTTGTCCACTTCCGGCGTGTTGATCGAATAGGTGAACATCTTCGCCGCCACATCGGCCGGCGGGTAGATGGTCGGGTCGGTGCGGATCGATTCGTCCACCAGCGGCGTGGCCGCGGTCACCGGGTTGGCGTAATGGATGAAGTTGGTGTTGGCCGCGGCGACCTTCGGCTCCAGCAGGTAGTTGATGAAGGCGTAGGCGGCCTCCGGGTGCTTGGCATCCTTGGGGATGGCCAGCATGTCGAACCACTGCGGGCCACCTTCGCGCGGGATCGAGTAGGCCACGGTCACGCCATTGGAGGCTTCAGCTGCACGGTCACGCGCCTGGATGATGTCACCGGACCAGCCCACCACCAGGCAGGTGCCGCCGTTGGCCAGCGAGCCCACGTACTGCGAGGAGTGGAAGTTCTGCACGTACGGGCGGATCGTCTTGAGCAGCGCGGCGGCCTTCTCCAGCGTGACCGGGTCCTGGCTGTGCGGATCTTCGCCCAGGTAGTGCAGTGCGATCGGGATCATGTCCGACGGCGTATCCAGGATGGTGATCCCGCAGTCCTTCATCTTGGCGATGTTTTCCGGCTTGAAGATCAGATCCCAGCTGTTGGCGATGTCGGTGCTGCCACCGAAGCGCTGCTTGAGCAGCTCCACGTTGTAGCCGATGCCGGTGGTGCCGATCATGTACGGCACGCCGTACTCGTTGCCCGGGTCTTGCTGGGCGATGCGCTTCATCACCTCCGGGTCGAGATTGGCCAGGTTCGGGATCTTGCTCTTGTCCAGCGGCAGGAACACGCCGGCCTTGATCTGGCGGCCGAAGAAGTTCAGCGTTGGCACCACCACGTCATAGCCGCTGTTGCCGGCCAACAGCTTGGTTTCGACCATCTCATCACTGTCGAACACGTCATAGGTCACCTTGGTGCCGGTGGCCTTTTCGAAGTTCGGGATGGTGTCTTCGGCGATGTAATCGCTGTAGTTGTAGACGTTCAGCACCTTGGCGTCGTCCTGCTTGTCACCGCCGCCACAGGCGGTCAGCACGGATACGGCAATGCCGAGGGTGAGGATTCGCAGCTTCATCGGACTCTCCACAGGTCAGGTGCGAGTTGGGGGGAACCGGCCGGACCGGCGCAACGGGTGCCAGCCTACCGGGCATGCCCCCATTTTCCCAGCACATGGCCCTCACGGCCATGCCGGATCAGGTGCCTCGGGTCAGACGTTGAGCAGCAGGAACTCGCGCTCCCAGGAGCTGATCACCCGGAAGAAGGTCTCGTATTCCTTGCGCTTGACCGACACGTAGGCGCGGCAGAAGCGCTCGCCGAGCATCTCGCGCAGTTCCGGGCAGGCTTCCAGCCCGTCCAGCGCCTCGCCCAGCGAGCGCGGCAGGTCATAGCCCAGCTCCTTGGCGCTGCCACTGATCGGCGCGGTCGGGGAGCCTTGCTCGCGGATGCCCAGCAGCCCAGCCGCCAGGGTCGCGGCGATGGCCAGGTAGGGGTTGGCATCCGAACCGGCGAACCGGCTTTCCACCCGCATGTTCTCCGGCGTATCCAGCGGCACGCGCAGCCCGCAGGTGCGGTTGTCGAAGCCCCAGTGCACGTTGCTTGGGGAAACCTCGCCGAACATCAGCCGGCGGTAGGAGTTCACGTTCGGAGCGAAAAACGCCATCGCCGCCGGGACGTACTTCTGCAGGCCAGCCAGGTAATGGCCGAACAACGGGCTGAAGTCCTCACCGCCATGCTCGCCGGTGAATACGTTGCTGCCATCGCTGATCCGCAGCAGGCTCTGGTGGATATGCATCGCACTGCCCGGCTCGTTCTCCATTGGCTTGGCCAGGAAGGTGGCATAGATGCCGTGGCGCATCGCCGACTCACGCATGGTGCGCTTGAACAGGAATACCTGATCGGCCAGATCCATCGCATTGGCGTGGGTGAAGTTGACCTCCAGCTGTGCGGCGCCGGATTCATGGATCAGCGTATCCACGTCCAGCTTCATCGCATCGCAGTAGTCGTACATCAGATCGAGGATCGGATCGAACTCGTTCACCGCATCGATCGAGTACGACTGGCGCGCGGTTTCAGGACGCCCGGAGCGGCCGGCCGGCGGCAGCAGCGGGAAATCCGGGTCGGTGTTCTTCTGGACCAGGAAGAACTCCAGCTCCGGTGCCACCACCGGGCGCAGGCCCAGTTCGGCATAGGCATTGAGGACGCGCCGCAGCACATTGCGCGGGGCCAGCTCATGCGGCTCACCGGTCTTGGTGAAACAGTCGTGGATGACCTGCGCGGTCGGATCGGTCGCCCAGGGCACCATCCGTACCGTATCGGCATCCGGGCGCAGGATCATGTCCGAGTCCGAGGGCGAGGTCAGCTCGTAGTAGTCGTCCGGGAATTCGCCGGTGACCGTGGTGGCGAATATCCCCTCCGGCAGACGTGTGCCGTAATCGTGCGAGAACTTGTCGGCCGGAATGATCTTGCCGCGCGCGTTGCCGGTGATATCCGGCACCAGGCACTCCACCTCGGTGATACGCCGGTCCTTGAGCCAGCGCAGCAGCGTGCTCTCCTGCGGAACAGGCTTGGGGGCGGCGGCTTTGCGCGAACGCGTTCGGGTGGTCATGACCGGTCTGCTGTAAGAGAGTTGCGGCGACAAGCATCGCCGAAAGCGTGAAAAATGCTGTGATAGAACGAATTGTCGGACACCCGCCACTCCGGATGCCACTGCACCCCAAGCACGAAACGATGCGCGGTGCTGCGGGCGGCTTCTATCAGGCCATCCTCAGCGACGGCCTCGATCTGCAGGCCCTCGGCCAAACGATCGATGCCCTGCCCGTGCACGGAATTGACCCGTGCCGTGGGCGCGCCGGCCCAGCCGGCCAGCCAACCACCCTCACACAGCTGGACCGCATGCGCCGGCCCATAGTGCACCTCGACCGGCGCCTGCGGGTCTTCACGATGATCGTTCATGCCCGGCACCGCGTGCACGCGCGGGTGCAGACTGCCACCGAGCGCGACGTTCAATTCCTGGAAACCCCGGCAGATCGCCAGCACGGGCAGGTCGCGGGCCAGCGCCTCATGCAACAGGGAGAGCGCGTTCGCATCGCGCGCCGGATCATGGCGGTTGCCGGGCCAGCTCGGGGGCCCGGCATACAGATGCGGTTCGATATTGCTCACCGCGCCGGTCAGCAGCAGGCCGTGCAGGCGGCTCAGCCAATGCGCGGCCGGCAACGGCGGCTGCAGGCTGGGCAGCAGCACCGGGGTAACACCGGCCGCTTCGGCCAGCGCGCGGATGTACTTCTCACCCGCCGCCGCGAAGCGGTGATGGCCCAGCATCGTGCTGTCGGTGGGCAGGCCGACCCAAGGGGGCGAGACCATGCGTCATGCTCGGATGACCTGCAGCCACGTTACCCCCGTGCGCAGACCTCGCGCAACACAGCGCGCCACCGCCGGCGCGCGCGCCCCTCACACGCCGGCGGCAGTAGCTGCGACAGACTGACCCCTGTCCCGCGCGCCGGTTGCTGGCATCCTTTGTCCATGATTGTTGTCCTGTCCTCTTCCCGCCGGTGCCCGGCATGACGGCTGCCGGCGAGGCGCATGCACCCAGCTGGTACGCCGACAGCGTGCCGGGCGCGCCGCTACGTGAACCGTTGACGGGCGATCTCAGCGCCGATGTCTGCGTGCTGGGTGCCGGCTACACCGGCCTGTCCGCCGCCCTGACCCTGGCCGAGCGCGGTTATCGCGTCGTGCTGCTGGAGGCGCACCGCGTGGGCTGGGGTGCGTCCGGCCGCAACGGTGGCCAGGCGATCGTCGGCTACGGCTGCGAAGTGGATACGCTCGAGCATCTGGTGGGTGCTGAAGACGCGCGGGCGCTGTTCGAGTTCTCGCGCGATGGCATGCGCCTGCTGCGTGATCGCATCACCCATCACCAGATCGAGTGCGATTGGCGCGATGGCCACGCCAGCGTGCCGATCAAACCCCGCCAGGAGCGCATGCTGCGCGCCGGGCTGATCGATCTGGCCCAGCGCTACGACTATCCCCTGCAATGGTGGGACCGCACGCAGCTGCGCGGGCAGCTGGACAGCCCCCGCTATCGCGGGGCGATGTTCGATCCCCACAGCGGCCACCTGCATCCGCTGGCCTACGCGCAGGGGCTGGCCCGTGCCGCGGAGGCGGCCGGCGCGGTGATCCACGAGCAGTCCCCGGTCCTGCAGCTGATCCGCGGGCCCCGGCCGCAGCTGCGTACCGCACACGGCACGGTCAGCGCCGACCACGTGGTGATCGCCGGCAACGCCTGGCTGGAGGGCATCGCGCCGGAGCTGGAATCGCGGATCATGCCGGTCGGCACCTATATCGGTGCCAGTGCGGTCCTTGGGCAGGCGCGGGCGGAATCGCTGATCCGCAACGGCATGGCGGTGGCCGACGTCAGCTGGGCACTGGACTATTTCCGCCTCAGCCGCGATCACCGCCTGCTGTTCGGCGGCCAAGCCAGCTACTCCGCCCTGCCCCCGCCTGGCCTGCGCGGTGTGATGACCCGGCGCATGCGCGCGGTGTTTCCGCAGCTGGCCGACGTGGAGCTGGAGTACGTGTGGGGCGGCTATGTGGACATCACCCGCAACCGCGCCCCGCACTGGGGCCGACTGACCCCGAATGTCTATTTCGCGCAGGGCTTCTCGGGCCACGGTGTTGCCGCGGCGGGCCTGGCGGGCCAGGTGCTGGCCGAAGCCATCGCCGGGCAGGCGGAGCGCCTGGATGTATTCGAACGCATTCCGCACCGCCCCTTCCCCGGCGGGCGCATGCTGCGGACCCCGCTGCTGGTTGCGGCGATGTCCTGGTACAAACTGCGGGACGCGTTGTGGTGAGGGCTTAAGGGGCTTTCGGGGTGGCGGGCTCGGTGGCGGTGCCGGCCGGGTACTGCGCGGCGGCGGGTTCGAGCTCTTGCGTCGATTCGACATTTCCAGACACTCACCGAGCTCAGTGGCCGTCTGCCGGGGCGTTGTGACAATCGTCGTGCCGTAGGCTGCTCGCCCGACGCACTGCGACGGAAAAGTGAGACGGGGCGCGGCGTCTGAAATCAGGCTTTCCACTTTCCGGCGGTTCCAAAACGGGAGGGGCAGCAGATGTTATGGCGGTGCCTACCACGCCTTTCACGCGTCGGATCACATAACAACGAAACCGAGCAGAATGCGTCACATCAACGCCTGCCGTGACTGAGACAGGCGTTCCTCGAGTTGGTGGATTCATCCGCGTGACTGCAGCGCCTCACCAACGCCGGCGCCAGAGCCGGCGTGAAGGACATCACCCCAAAATGAGATATGTGTCACGCCCATGAAAGTGACACATGCCTGTGCGTCCATCCATACCCTGTGCCGCCATCGCGCCAGACCGTTTGCGCAATTGCATAATCGGGCGCGTATATATACCGTCCAATCTAATCGCGGCATTGCTACACAGGGATGTTGAAGGCACGAACAGGGGGAGCCGGTGCGCGGAGAATGGTGGAAAAACGGACTTCAGTTGAATCTGCGGATCGAGCCGATCGGGCTTGTTCTCGCGGTCATCTATGCGTTTGCATGTTGGGGAGCGCGCAAACTGTCCCTCGACCAGTTCTACCTGCCTGCGGGTATACGAGTGGCTGCGCTGCTGCTCTGCCCGCCTCGGCTGTGGCCCTACCTGTTCCTCGGCGAATACGCCTACTTTGCTCAGATGCGTTACCCGATGATCGACAAGTACGGGTTGACGTGGGTCATCCTCGCCTCCGTCTCACTGATGCCCACGGTAGCAATGATCGTGCGACTGCATCGCAGGGTGGTGGCCGCCACCACCCAAGCCTGGCTACTATCGGTTGGGGCCGCATCGGCCGTAGCTGTCACCTCGTTGAATCTGGTGCTTATGCACTTGCTTTGGCCCACCCCGGATGTACCACTACTTACCGGTGCGGCGCGCTACATCGTAGGCGACTTCATCGGCATTCTGACGGTCGTACCGCTTGCCCTGCTTTGGGCAAGCCGGCGCACCGAACTGACATGGACAGGACGTTTCCTCACACCGAGTATCGCTGCGCTGGCGTTGATGATCCTGACCGGCATGGCCTCGGTACTGATTCCCGCAGAATCAGCCACGGTCAAGACGAGTCTGCAGTTGCTGATGGCGCTACCGGCCATTGCCCTTACCTGCCTGCTCGGTTGGCGCGGAGCGGCGATAGCCGTGCCATCACTCAATCTCATCATTGGGCTTACGACACCAAAACCGTATCCGTTGGCATTTGATCCGACGACCTTTACGACCCAGATGGTCATGGCTATTGCAAGTATCGCTCTGCTCTTGTTCGGTTCACGCATTACGCACTTCTATCATCATTACCGGATCCGTGACGATGGCGAGAAAAATGCACTGAAACTGGCCAGAAATTCGCATATTGCAAGTGAAAAGAGCCTTCGCGAGCGTGCACTCCATCTCAGGAAACTCGGCGACGGCATTGAGGTATCTCTCAAGGAGGTGGTGAACTGGCTGAAATCGCAGGGCCACCATGAGATAGCAAGTGGGCTTTTGAACACAGCAACAGTGCACTCACAGCAATTCCGTACACAGGCAAGCATGGTCTATCCCACTGCATTGGATCAGTTGGGCCTCTACGTTGCACTACACGCCGGCGGCGTGCGTGAATCCTGGGACCAGAGCAACCGGGTGAGTCGGCCTCGCTTGGAAGGCGACCCTTGCATGTTGAGCACAGGCCTGCAACTGGCAGCCTATCGGGCGCTCATTGACGCGGTATCTCTGCTGTTGGAACATGAGTTCGGGCAGGTAATGGTCCGCGCCCGATGCGGGGGGCGAGCGTCACAGCGGGGAATCCTTGTAGTGGTTGCACTTCTTGATTCGGCACAGCCGTTGTCCGACACAACCGTCGCGTTGGTCAATGAGCATTTGGCGGGCTTGCCTCTCGCTTACGGAGGCGTAGTACAGTGCCGTCGAAACCGAATCCGGATGCTGCTTGTGGAAACGCCAACACATTCATCCAACAGAGCCGCTCATTGCGATTCGGCGGACAGCAGAACATCGGACTTTGGCAATAGTCGGGCATTAACCTGATCGAGTCCTGGCCCATCCTGCAGCGGGTTGAACCCAACGATGACGGTTATTCGCAGGAAGCCCCGCCCCCCAGCTTTTCATTCAACAACGTGCTGTCACCCTGCGGGTGTCAGCACGTGACAGCAAACCTGTCAGCTGTCTCTAGTGCTGCTCATCTGCAGCTTAGA
>NZ_JASCOO010000118.1:0-11885 GCF_029959485.1 Stenotrophomonas sp. PS02301 | reverse complement strand
GGCGCAATTACCCCCCCCCCGCAACACCCCTGCGGGCGGGGGGCCCGCGGCCCCCCACTACACCGGATCAGGCGTCGGCCATCCCGCTGTCCGCCACCTGCTTGCGCAGCGCGGCCAGCTGCTGGCGCAGGGTGTCGTTTTCCAGGGTCAGCGCGATGATGCGCTGGCGCAGCTCGGCAGGGCCTTCGCCCAGGGCGTTGAGCGCATCGGCGATCTCGGCGGCGCGGCTGGGGTCGGCCTCGGCCTCGCCGTCGGCACTGTGCAGCACCTCCTGGACCGGCTTGCGCGGCTTGCGCTTGGACTCGCGCACGCGCTTGGCGGCCTGCTTGAGCTCGTCCTTGCCGGCGGCGGCCGCGGCGCGCTGCTCGTCTTCGGGCAGATCAGCCACGGCGGCTGCGGCGCTGATCGAGATCACACCGGTCTTGACCGCTTCCACCAGCTCCGGTGCGGCCTGCTTGTGGATGCGCTCGATCATCGTCACCTGGCTGCTGCTCAGGCGCGCTTCGCGGGCCATGTCGGCGCGGCTGACCTTCGGCGCGGCGGCCCACGGCGGGCTGTCTTCGTCACCGGCATCGGCCGGCCCGCTGATCTCGCCGTCGCTTTCCTTCTGCAGCTGGGCCTGGTCGGCGCGGTGGCGCTCGGCCAGGATGTCGCGCTTGCGCAGCGCCAGCACGCCACGCTGGAAATCGGAGACGCTGCGGCGCCCCAGGTGCTGTTCGATCATCCACAGGTGGACGTCATCCATCGACTGGAAGCGGGTGTTCTGGATCGTCTGGAACGGCAGGCCGTGCTTCTGGCAGATGCCGTAGCGGTTGTGGCCATCGACCAGTACCTCGCCCCACAGCACCAGCGCATCGCGGCAGCCCTCTGCGAGGATGCTGCGCTCCAGCGCGTCGTGCTCGTCCGGGGTCAGCGGGTCGATGTAGGCCTTGAGTTCTTCTTTGACGACAATGTCCATGCAATCCGGTACGCGAGCGAAACGTGACCGACCATTGTAAGGATCGCGGCGGTCGCCGTCGTCGCCGGCGGATTCAGCCTCAGCCGGTGGCGCGGACCATCTCGCCCAGTACGTCCACGATCCGGTCGATATGGCTGCGCTCCAGTATCAGCGGGGGCGACAGCGCAATCACATCGCCGGTGCAGCGCACCAGCAACTGGCCATCGCGGAAGCAGCGCTCGAACACCTCGTAGCCACGCGCGCCGGGGGCGTCCTTGCGCGGCATCAGCTCGACAGCACCGATGAGCCCAAAATTACGGATATCCACCACATGCGGCAGCCCGCGTAGGCTGTGCAGTCGCTCCTGCCAGTAGTCGCCCAGCTCGATGGCGCGCTCGAACAGATGCTCTTCGGCGTAGGTATCCAGCGCCGCCAGGGCCGCTGCGCAGGCCAGCGGGTGGCCGGAATAGGTGTAGCCGTGGAAGAACTCGATGGCGGCCGGCGGCCCCTGCATGAACGCGTCGTGGATCGCATCGCTGGCCAGCACCGCGCCCATCGGCACCGCGCCGTTGGTCAGCCCTTTGGCCAAGGTCATCAGGTCCGGGGTAACCCCGAAGCGCTGCGCAGCGAAGGCGTTGCCGACCCGTCCGAAACCGGTGATCACCTCATCCAACACCAGCAGGATGCCGTGCTGGTCGCAGATCTCGCGCAGGCGCTGCAGGTAGCCCGGTGCGGGCAGGATCACCCCGGCCGAGCCGGCGATCGGCTCGACGAACACCGCCGCGATCGTGGACGCATCGTGCAGTGCGATCAAACGCTCCAGGTCGTCTGCGAGTTCGGCGCCGTGGCGCGGCAGGCCGGGGCTGAAGGCATTGCGCTCCAGATCGAGCGTGTGGCGCAGGAAGTCGCTGCCGGCCAACAGCGGCCCGAACGTCTTGCGGTTGTTGGGCAGGCCGCCGATCGACAGGCCGCCGAAGCCCACGCCGTGATAGGCCTTTTCGCGGCCGATGAAGCGGGTGCGGTGGCCCTCGCCGCGCAAGCGGTGGTAGGCCAGCGCGATCTTCATCGCGGTGTCGACTGCTTCGGAGCCGGAGTTGGTGAAGAACACATGGTTCAAGCTCGCCGGTGCCAGCGCAGCGAGGCGCTGGGCCAGCACGAACGGCAAGGGCGAGCCCATCTGGAACGGTGGCGCGAAATCCAGCGTGGCCGCCTGCTGCTGGATCGCCTGCACGATCCGCGGCCGCGCATGGCCGGCGTTGCAGCACCACAGGCCGGCCGCGCCATCCAGGATCGGGCGGTCGTCGATGTCGTGGTAATACATGCCCTCCGCACGCACCAGCAGGCGCGGGGCGGCCTTGAACTGGCGGTTGGCGGTGAATGGCATCCAGTAGGCGTGGAGACTATCCGACTGCGTGGTGGCCAGGACGCTGAGCGGCGGGGTCGGGGAGGGCATCGCAGACTCCAGAACGGCGGCGGTTGGTCCGACTGTAGCGTAGGGGCGCTCCGATCTGTCGTGTCGGACGACGGAAAATGAGCAGCAGGTTCAAGTGCCTCTCGGCGATTCCGCAAATGATTCACAGACGGAGTGGTTCGTCCGGCTTGAATCCAGATAAAAGCGGTGAACTGCTGCAGTCTGCACAACAATCGAGAAAAGGGGTGACGCCACCGCGGAATGAAGCGCAGGTGGATCACAAGACGCCGCGCGCAGCGGGTGGAACAAATGACCCAAAAAAACGCGCAGGTCCTGTCGAGGAAAGAAAACATACAGAAATCGGACAAAATAGAATGAGCAAGTTCAGTCAAGTTGGCCCAGCAATGGCGGCGATCGTTCGTGAGCATATTGCGAAATCAGGGGCGGTGATACTATGCGCAAATCGCGAGGTTCCAGAGGAACCCGCAGATAGCGGTTGGCAATTCTCTTGTGGTTCGATGGATGAAAATGTCGATGGCGCGGAGGTTTGGAGTGTTCGTGAGGTTCTGGATGTCGCGCCAGAGTTGGAGGTCTTTATCAATCTGCCGCCAGGTGTTGAGCTGAGTCGTGCTGGACCATCCAGCTTGTGGATTGCCACCAATACCGATGATCCTGTCAATGAGTGAACCGGGCAGTTCTTTGCATCGCTGAGGTGGGTGGCGGTCCTGGTGTGCCGCCGTGTAATCCATGTGAGTGATCCCGTGAGCATTGGAGCGATGATGCTGAAGAAGCTGCTCAAGACCTTCGCGATGATGGGGATTGCGCTCGCCATGGCGGCTCCCCACGCTCAGACGACGGTGCGCTACCTGCATACCGATGCGCTGGGTATGGTGGTGACGAAGACGGATGCCAACGGCAACGTTTGTCGAGCAGACTACGTTCGAGCCGTACGGGGCGACGGTGGTCGGCGCGGTGGCTGACGGCCCGGCGCGCCTTGTGAATAGCCCGGTGATAACTAAACATATGTGCAAGCTGAATGATTTTGTAGCAGGAGCGGCTGATAAGGGCTCTCCAGCGCCTCCCGCATCTTCGGCGGGTTTGGCCGGGGCGGCCGTGGGTGAGCGAATTGAGAGTATTGGCGGTGAGTAGCAACAATGAAGACGGTTAATAGCCTGTTTGGTGTAATGTTCATTGTTTACGGGTTGTGTTTGATTTTTGGAGTTGGCGGCCAGCCTGGATTTCTCAAGGTAATTGACTTGTCAATTGATCCGGTTGGGTTTGGTGCCTTCTTCTTGCTGCTTGGAGTATGGATTGTGATGAACGATAAGAGGGGGGGCGCTTGATCAGACTGCTGTGGAAGTACTTCACTTCAATCTTGTTGATCTTATTCGGCTTGTCAGTCCTGATTGCTGATGCTGACAAGCCATACTCTGAGACAGTTCCGATAATTCTTGGTTCCTATCAAACCATTGTCGGGGCTGCTCTCCTGTTCGTTGGATTTTTGGTGGGATTCGCAATCCATCATTACTCAGGAGAGAGTAAGTGAGAGGGTGATCCCTCCGCTTTTAGCGGTCGCCAAAACTGGAACTACGCGCCCAGTGCAATCCTCTGCATTGGCGTGATACCGCCAATACTGCGCCGGGCCACACAACACGGAGCACGGCAACTGGCGGCCCCCGGCTACGCACACCCGTCTCACGTCATCCCGTGATGGCGCCGGGTATAACCTGGAACGACCAGACTTCTCAGATAAACCCAAACCGCCACCACCTCGTGACGACCTAAAGCGTTGAGAATGCACATGACAGGTTATCGAAGAATTTCTTTCAGATTGGAGAGGGATGAAGGCGGATATCCGCATTCTGATTACGAGCGACTGTGGATGGTTCCACTTCCTATGGGACAACGATGGGGACTTCGACAAGGCCAAAGCGCAAGTCGACAGGCAACATGCGACGGACCTTAAGGTGGCCGAGACAATTGTTGACTTCACGGCTGTGGGGCTAGTGAAAGATGCTGTTCAAGTGTCCGTTAAAGTTGCTAACGGTGAAGATGCTTTGGGGCAGGGAACTGGCTCTGTAACGGGTGAAGTAGCGGGTCAGGTGACGGAGAGAATTCTGGGCGGGAAAATAGGTAAAGGTGCTGCGCAAGCGGTTGGCGCCGTAGTCGGGAAAGCTGTCGGGGATACCGTTGAGGCCACAGTTGATCGATCTCGCGCTGGCAATTTTCCTGGTGTCTCAGCAGTTGGCAACTCAGACCCAGTGAAGCCATCCGAGCCTATAAATCTGCGTGACAAGCGATAATTTTGCCTTGAGTACGTTATAGGGTGAGCGCCTTGAATATTTCTAGAGTTATGTTGTTTGCGATTGTTCTTCTAGTACTGCGGGTTATTGTCAGTGCCGTGTTCGCCAGTCCAGGAGGGAGCGAAGACCTTACTGCGCAGCTTCTTCTGAGGCATTCGCTTGGCTATTTGTTGGACGCGGTCGTTGTGCTTGCAGTATTTGCGAGGTTGGCGCGAGTGCAGGTGCAGTCGCCGTACATTCATGCTTTTTGTGTAGTAGCGCTTCAAGAATTGTTAGGCTTTGCATTGCTGTTCGCAATTGGTGGGACTAATCCTGAGTCTCCGCTCTGGTTGCTGGATTGGACGGTCTTGGGGGTATCGGTTTTGCTGGGTACAGAGTTTGGGCGGCGTCGGCGTGTCATCGTCGAAAAGAAGGCAAAAAGCAGAGGTGCGTTGACTGGCCCCCCATAAAGCGCCTTGCAGCGACACGAAGCCCGCCGCGCAGGGGTGTCTGTTGTCGGTTTGGCCGGGATGGGCAGTGCGGCAAGTTAGGCGTGAGTGTTGCTCTGGCGATGATTCTATGTGCATATCGCGAATATTTCATGGGGCGCAGATGGCATTTGGCAGTTCATTGCAGAGTAATAACTAAATATATCGATGGCGCAGAGGTTTGTCGTTTTCACGAGTTTCTTGCTGTTCCGCCGGGCGTGAATGCTTCCCAGTCTCCGGCCATGTGTGGAACTGAGTCGTGCTTGACCATCCAGCGTGTGGATCGCTACCGACACGAATGGTCCTGCCAACGAGTAAACGAGCCAGCGCTTTACAATGCTGTGGCGGCCTCCCACCGCCCGACGGCGGTGTGCTAGCTGCATGCCTATCCATGACGTACGGTCGTCGCGAAGACGAAGAAGGCCAATGGCAAGGTTGTGGAGCGGACTGCATTCGAGCCGTGTAGGGACGGCAACTGGCGGCCCCGGCTACGCACACGCGCCTCACGTCATCCCGTGACGGCTACGGGTATAACCGCCTTACCCGACTGAGTGGATGAGGACGACGCCGATGACCACCGCACGCACCCGCGACGACTGGCAGCGCCAGGCCGATGCACTGACCTTCCAGGGCCAGGCGTTCATCGATGGACGCTACGTCGACGCGGCCAGCGGCGCACGTTACGACTGCATCAGCCCGATCGATGGCCGCGTGCTGGTGCAGGTGGCCGATGCCGATACGGCGGACGTCGACCGGGCGGTCGCGGCGGCGCGGCGCAGTTTCGATGCGGGCGACTGGTCGCGGGCTGCGCCCTCTCATCGCAAGCAGGTACTGCTGCGGCTGGCCGATCTGGTCGAACAGCACGCCGATGCGCTCGCGTTGCTGGAGACCCTGGATATGGGCAAGCCGGTACGCGATGCGCGCGAGGGCGATCTGGCCGGTGTCGTGCGCTGCCTGCGCTGGACCGCCGAGGCGGTGGACAAGGTGTACGGCGAGGTTGCCCCGACCGCGCTGGATACGCTGGGCCTGATCACCCGTGAGCCGGTGGGCGTGGTGGCGGTGATCGTGCCGTGGAACTTCCCGCTACTGATGGCAACGTGGAAGATCGCGCCAGCCTTGGCGGCGGGCAATTCCGTGGTGCTCAAGCCCTCCGAGCGCTCGCCGCTGAGCGCGATCCGGCTGGCCGCGCTGGTGGCCGAGGCGGGGGTGCCCGATGGTGTCTTCAATGTGCTTCCCGGCCATGGTGAGCGGACGGGCGAGCCGTTGGCGTTGCACATGGATGTGGATGCGCTGGCGTTCACCGGGTCTACCGCCGTGGGTCGCCGGTTGCTGCAATGCGCCGGGCAATCGAATCTCAAGCGCACCTGGCTGGAGTGCGGCGGCAAGAGCCCGAACCTGGTGTTCGCCGACGCGCCCGATCTGGACAAGGCTGCGCAGGCGGCAGCCACCGCGATCTTCTACAACCAGGGCGAGGTGTGTACGGCTGGCTCGCGTTTGCTGGTCCAGCGCTCGATCAAGGACGCGTTCGTTGCACGGGTGCTGGCGCATGGCCGGCATATGCAGCCGCAGCATCCCTTCGAGCCGGACGCCGCGATGGGCGCACTGGTCGACGAGGCGCACGCCGGGCGGGTGCTGGATTACGTAGCACGTGGTGAGGCCGATGGCGCGCGCCTGCTGCTGGGGGGCAAGCGGCTGGAGGTGGTGCCCGGTGGGAGCTACGTGGAGCCGACGGTATTCGATGAGGTTGATCCGCAGCACACCATCGCCCGCGAGGAAATTTTCGGGCCGGTGCTGTCGGTGCTGACGTTCGATCATGAAGGCGACGCCCTGCGCATGGCCAATGATTCGATCTATGGGCTGGCTGCTGGCGTATGGACGCGCGATCTGGGCCGCGCACATCGGGTGGCACGCGGGCTGCGCGCGGGCAGTGTGTGGGTCAATCAATGGGATGGTGGCGACATGACTGCCCCGTTCGGTGGCTACAAGCAGTCCGGCATCGGCCGCGACAAATCCCTGCACGCCTTCGACAAGTACACCGAGCTCAAGGCGACCTGGATTCATCTGGGCGGCTGACGCCGCTCAGCAGTCCTGGCTGTGGCGAATCAGCGACTCGCGCAGCAGGTCGCGATCCATTTCATCCACGGCGTTGCGCAGGTAGTCGATCTGCTGCCGCGTCAGGCGGCACGGGTCCACCGTGTAGCCCGGGGGCCACGCGCCGATCAGCTGGAAGATGCCGTGCACGATCTGCTCCGGGGTCATCCCGGCCTTCATGCGGAAGCGCTTGGGTTTGGGCTGGAATGCCGGGTGTACCTCGCGGTTGCCCAGCACGCGCGGAACCAGCAAGGCGGCATCGATGCCGTTGCCCATCAGCGAGCCCGGCACGCTCAGGTCCAGTGCGGCGCGTGGCGCCTGCGGATCCACCGCCGCAGCATGTGATGCGATGGTGGGCGTGGCCACGCGTGGCGCAGGCAAACGCTGCGAGGCGGCGGGCTGCGGCATAGGGGGCGCGGGAGTCGCCAAGGGTGGGGGAACCGGCGCAGGCAACGGCCGCGGCAGCCAGTACACCGCCAGGCGGGCGTCCTCCGCGACGCCACCGGGCTGCGGTGAACGCAGCAGCACGCCCAGCATCAGCCCGTGCACAACGATCACCACCGCGATGGCGGCCGGCTGCGCCCAGCGCGAGGGGGCGGTACTCTTCCGTGAGGCTGACATCCGGGACCGTCCTGGTGGGGTGACCGCGGTCAGACCCTGCGGTGCCGGGGAAGTTCCTGCCCGATGCGCAGGCCGCCGAGGCGGTCACAGGCTGACAGTCTCGTCTGCAACCATTGCGGCAGCCAGCGGAAGGCCGTGGCAGAATCCGGCAGCTGCCTTTTTCTGCGTACCCGATGTCCACACCTGCTGTCGCCCCTGTCGTGAACTCTCCCCGCCGCATCCTGCTGGCGAGCCTGATCGGCACCACCATCGAGTTCTTCGATTTCTATATCTACGCCACGGCGGCGGTGCTGGTGTTCCCGCACCTGTTTTTCCCGGAGAGCAGCGATGGTGCGGCGATGCTGCAGTCGCTGGCGACCTTCGCGGTGGCCTTCATCGCGCGGCCGGTCGGCTCGGCGGTGTTCGGTCACTACGGTGACCGCATCGGGCGCAAGGCGACGCTGGTCGCTGCGCTGCTCACGATGGGCATCTCCACCGTGGCGATCGGCCTGCTGCCCACGCATGCCAGCATCGGGTTGGTGGCGCCGGCCCTGTTGGCGCTGTGCCGCTTCGGCCAGGGCCTGGGGCTGGGTGGGGAGTGGGGCGGCGCCGTGCTGCTGGCCACCGAGAATGCGCCGCCCGGCAAGCGCGCCTGGTACGGCATGTTCCCGCAGCTGGGCGCACCGCTGGGCTTCCTGCTTTCGGCCGGCATCTTCCTGCTGCTGGGCCGCGCGATGAGCGAGGCCGACTTCCTGCAGTGGGGGTGGCGCGTGCCGTTCCTGGCCAGTTCGCTGCTGGTCGGCATCGGCTTGTGGGTACGCCTGAACATCCACGAGACCCCGCAATTCCAGGCCGCGCTGGACCGCAACGAGCGGGTCAAGCTGCCGATGTGGACGGTGCTGCGCGAACATCCGCTGACGCTGGTGCTGGGCACCCTGGGGGCATTCGCCACCTTCGTGCTGTTCTACCTGATGACGGTGTTCACCCTCGGCCATGGCACCACCGTGCTGGGCTACTCGCGCGAGCAGTTCCTGCTGCTGCAGATGGTCGGCATCCTGTTCTTCGCCGCCGGCATTCCCATTTCAGCCTTGTATGGCGACCGCTGGGGCACGCGCCGCACGATGATCGTGGCCAGCGGCCTGATCCTCGCCTTCGGCGTGGTGTTCGCGCCGCTGTTCCAGGCCGGCAGCCCGTGGCTGGTGCTCGGGTTCCTGGCGCTGGGGCTGTTCCTGATGGGCCTGACCTACGGCCCGTGCGGCACCTTCCTGGCCGAGATCTACCCGGTGCAGGTGCGCTATACCGGCGCCTCCTTGTCGTTCAACCTGGCCGGCATTCTCGGTGCCGCACCGGCGCCGTATGTGGCCACCTGGCTGGCCGAGCGCTATGGCCTGGTCGCGGTGGGCTATTACCTGTGCGTGACCGCACTGGTCACCATCGTTGCCTTGCTGGCGATGGGGCGGCGCGGGCGCTGATCAGCGGAAGAAGCGCTTGAGCGTGCGGCCCAGCCAACTACCCTGCTGGTGGTCGCGCGCGAACTGGTTGAGGTGTTGTTTGACCTGCGGCGCGTACGCCTTGTCATCGCCACGGATATGGTTGAACAGCCAGCGCGACAGCATCGTGCGCAGCTCGTCGGTGATGTCCTCACCGGCCTGGAAACGCAGCCGGTACTCGCCCACGCGCTTGCCGAAGATCTCGTGCACACGCTTGTGCGCCGAACAGAACGGGTACCCGGCTTCCTCCATCAGTTCTTCTTCGAAGGCGAAGTGGGACATCGTGTAGTCCACCAGTTCGTCGATGACCTCGGCCACGGCCAGCCGCTCCAGGCTCTTCTGGGCGACGTGCAGGTGGTTGAGCATCTCCACGATGCGCATGTGCTGGTGATCGATGACATCGATACCGATGTTCAGATCGTCCTGCCAGACCAGAAGTGCCATGGTGCGTTCCCCGCGCTGTTCAACTGGGGGCGACTCTAGGCAGTCGCGGCCGGGGCCGCGTTGATCTCGATCAAGGCGCCAGGGCAGGCTCGCGCTGGCGTGGGCCGGTTGCCACGGTAGCGCAGTGGACGCGATTGCGGCCGCCGGCCTTGGCCAGGTACAGCTGCCGGTCGGCCTCGGAAATCAGCCGGTGCAGGGAATCGCGCTGCGGCCGCAGGCAGCACAGCCCGATGCTGACCGTCATGCGCAGGGTGGTGTGGCCCAGGTCGACCTCCAGCGCGGCGATGGTCTGGCGCAGTTCGTCGAAGTACTGCACGGCCTGCACTTCATCCATGCCCGGTACCAGCAGGCAGAACTCCTCGCCCCCGAAGCGTGCGATCAGATCGTCCTCGCGCGCATGCTGGGCCACCGCTGCGGCCACCGCGCGCAGCGCATCGTCGCCGGCCTCGTGGCCATGGGTATCGTTGATGTGCTTGAAGTGATCGATGTCGATCATCGCCACCGCGACCTGTTCACCGTCCAGGTGCAGCTGCGGCAGCTGGCGCTGACTCTGCTCCAGGAAGCAGCGACGATTCGGCAGGCCGGTCAGGAAATCGCGGGTGGCCAGGTCCTGTAGCGTGCCGATCAGCTCGAGCTGATCCACGTTCTGCGAGACGCGGCAGAAGAACTCCTCGCGCGAGAAGGGCTTACGCAGGAAATCGTTGGCGCCGTTCTTGAGGAAGCGCGGAATCAGCGACGGATCGGTATTGCCGGAAATCCCGATCACGGCGAGCTTGTCGCGCGAGCGCATCGTGCGCAGACGGCGGGTGAATTCCACCCCCTCCATGCCGGGCATTTCCTGGTCGACCACGGCCAGCCGGATCGCCGGGTGGGCCTCGATCGCCTTGAGTCCCTCGGCACCGTCGGCGGCCTCGTAGACGTCGTGCCCGTACATGCGCAGCAAGGAGGCGGCGTACATCCGTGCCGACATCGAGTCGTCCACCACCAGCGCGGCAATGCGCCGGTTGCGCTCCAACCGCTGCACCAGCCACACCAGATAATCGATGCTGCCCGGAGTGTTCTTGAGCACGTAATCGATGATCTGCTGCTGCAGCACGCGCTTGCGCAGATCCTCGTCATACACGCCGCTGACCACCACCGTGGGCAGCCCGCGCGACAGGAAGTAGTCCACCACGGTATCGCGGTCGCCATCGGCCAGCACCAGCCCGGTCAGGACCAGGAACCAGCCCTGTTCCTCATCCAGCAACCGCCCGGCCTCGGCCAGGCTGGTCGCCACCGAGACCGGCAGCTCCAACCGCTGCTCGATCGCCTCGCGCAGCATGCTGGTGAACGTGCGCGAGTTTTCCACCAGCAGGATCCGCTGGGGCAGGGCATCACCGGGGTCGCTGAGAACAGCGCCCTGCAACAGTGCCGGCATGAGGCGTACGCTCGATTCCGAGTGGGTCGGGACTGGTAGCGGCCGTTTCACATGCAACTTTAGGGGGAGGGGGTGCCGCGCAATGTCGCAGCCTCCGCCTGGCTGCCGTGTGGCTCGTCGTCCTGTGCTGGCGGCTCAGGCGGTCCCCGTTTGCTCGATGGACGTCCGCTTACGGTTACTATCGCTGAAGTTCCCCTCGACGTTTTAATCAGGAGGTAAATGTGCGCATTCCAAGGATTGTGGGTGTTGTGGGTGTTGTGGGTGTCGTTATTCTCGCGTCGGTTCCGATGGTTGGAATGGCGCAATCGGACGGACACGGAACTCCTCTGGCGAGAAGTGGACTGGGTCAAGCGCAGCCAATGGCTGTCAACCTCAGTCAGGATCCGAACTGGCTCGTGTACGGATTCCAGCGTGACGGTATCTCGTACTTCCAGGTAAATGATCTCGCCGGACGCGTACAGCTGATTATCGGAAATACCGATGATGTGTTCTGGACACTGCCCGCCGGTGACGGCCGTGCTCGGGTGTCGTTGCCGACGCAGTACGTGCAGCATCCCACTAGCGCACCGAGGATTGAACTATATCGAGGACCCAACTTCTCGCTGGTACGCTATGGGCAGGGCGGCGACGCCGTGTGGGCTGTCGAAGCTGCAGATGAGCAGCACTAGAGACAGCTGACACGTTTGCTGTGACGTGCTGTCACCCGCAGGGTGACAGCACGTTGT
>NZ_JASCOO010000117.1:0-11978 GCF_029959485.1 Stenotrophomonas sp. PS02301 | reverse complement strand
ACCCGGGGCGGGCGGCTTATTTTTTATAAACACCCGGGGCCGTGGGGGGGGGGGGGGGGGGGGGGCCCCCCCCCGCCTGCGCGATCAGTTGCCGTCCAGTTCCATGTTGATGGCCAGCGAGCGGATTTCCTTCACGAGCACGTTGAAGGATTCCGGCATGCCCGCGACCATCTCGTGCTCACCGTCGACGATGTTCTTGTACATCTGGTTGCGGCCCTGCACGTCATCGGACTTCACCGTCAGCATTTCCTGCAGGGTGTAGGCCGCGCCGTAGGCTTCCAGCGCCCAGACTTCCATTTCACCGAAGCGCTGGCCACCGAACTGCGCCTTGCCGCCCAGCGGCTGCTGGGTAACGAGCGAGTACGGGCCGGTCGAACGGGCGTGCATCTTGTCGTCGACCAGGTGGTTCAGCTTCAGGTAGTGCATGTAGCCCACGGTGGTGTGGCGATCGAATGCCTCACCGGTGCGGCCGTCATACAGCTGGGTCTGGCCGCTCAGCGGCAGGTCGGCCAGGGCAAGCATGTGCTTGATCTCGGCTTCGGTGGCACCGTCGAACACCGGCGTTGCCATCGGCACGCCGTCGGTCAGGTTGGCGGCCAGGCGCAGCAGCTCCTCGTCGCTGAACTGGGTCAGATCGACGTGGTTGGCGTGCTGGGTCTTGTCGTGGTTGTACACGTCGTCCAGGAACTTGCGCAGGTCGTTGATCGCAGCCTGGGCTTCCAGCATGCCCTGGATCTTGCGACCCAGGCCCTTGGCGGCCCAACCCAGATGCACTTCCAGAATCTGGCCGATGTTCATACGCGACGGCACGCCCAGCGGGTTCAGCACGATGTCCACGGTTTCGCCCGAGGCCATGTACGGCATGTCTTCGACCGGCACCACGTTGGAGACCACACCCTTGTTGCCGTGGCGGCCTGCCATCTTGTCACCCGGCTGGATGCGACGCTTCACGGCCAGGAAGACCTTGACCATCTTCAGCACGCCCGGGGCCAGATCGTCGCCCGCGGTGATCTTGCCGCGCTTGTCGGCGAAGCGACGCTCGAATTCCTTCTCGTGCGCCTGGATCTGCTTCTGGGCGCGTTCGATGGCTTCGGAGGCGTCCTCATCCTTCATGCGCAGCACGAACCAGTCGGCCTTCTTCAGGCCGTCCAGGTAGGCGTCGGTAACGGTGTCGCCCTTCTTCAGGTTGGCACCGCCGTTGACCACCTTGCCCACGATCTGCGAACGCAGACGGGCGTAGATGGCGCCTTCCAGGATGCGGAACTGGTCGTCGAAGTCCTTCTTGACGCGCTTGATTTCAGACTCTTCGATCTGACGGGCGCGCTTGTCCTTCTCGATACCGTCGCGGGTGAAGACCTGCACGTCGATGACGGTGCCGTCCATGCCCGGCGGCACGCGCAGCGAGCTGTCCTTCACGTCCGACGCCTTCTCGCCGAAGATCGCGCGCAGCAGCTTCTCTTCCGGGGTCAGCTGGCTTTCGCCCTTCGGGGTGACCTTGCCGACCATGATGTCGCCGGCGCGCACTTCGGCACCGATGTACACCACGCCGCTCTCGTCCAGGCGGTTCAGGGCCTGCTCGGAGACGTTCGGGATGTCGGCGGAGATTTCCTCCGGCCCCAGCTTGGTGTCACGCGCAACGCAGGTCAGCTCTTCGATGTGGATCGTGGTGTAACGATCCTCTTCCACCACACGCTCGGAAAGCAGGATGGAGTCTTCGAAGTTGTAGCCGTTCCACGGCATGAAGGCGATCAGCATGTTCTGGCCCAGGGCCAGTTCACCGATGTCGGTGGACGGACCATCGGCCAGCACGTCGCCACGCGCCACCACGTTGCCCACTTCCACCAGCGGACGCTGGTTGATGCAGGTGTTCTGGTTGGAACGGGTGTACTTGATCAGGTTGTAGATATCCACGCCGGCGTCGGTCGCGTCGGTGATTTCCACTTCGTTGACCTTGACCACGATGCGGCCGGCGTCGATCTGCACGATCTCGCCGCCACGACGGGCGTTCACGGTCACACCGGAGTCACGCGCCACGGCGCGTTCGATACCGGTACCCACCAGCGGCTTCTGGGCACGCAGGGTCGGCACGGCCTGACGCTGCATGTTGGCGCCCATCAGTGCACGGTTGGCGTCATCGTGCTCCAGGAACGGGACGAGCGCGGCAGCGATCGACACGGTCTGCATCGGCGAGACGTCCATGAAGTGGACTTCTGCCGGCGGCTTGAGCAGCGACTCACCCTGGAAGCGGCACGGCACGAACTGCTCGGTGAGCATGCTCTTGGCATCGGTCAGGGCGTTGGCCTGGGCGATGACGTACTCGTTCTCTTCGATGGCCGACAGGAACTCGATCTCGTCGGAGACCTTGCCGTCAGCAACCTTGCGGTACGGGGTTTCGAGGAAACCGTACTGGTTGGTGCGGGCGTACACGGCCAGCGAGTTGATCAGGCCGATGTTCGGGCCTTCCGGCGTTTCGATGGTGCAGACGCGGCCGTAATGGGTCGGGTGCACGTCGCGCACTTCGAAGCCGGCGCGTTCGCGGGTCAGACCGCCCGGGCCCAGGGCCGAGACGCGACGCTTGTGCGTCACTTCCGACAGCGGGTTGTTCTGATCCATGAACTGGGACAGCTGCGAGGAGCCGAAGAACTCCTTGATGGCCGCGGCGACCGGCTTGGCGTTGATCAGCTCCTGCGGCGTCAGGCCTTCGGATTCGGCCATCGACAGGCGTTCCTTGACCGCGCGCTCGACGCGGACCAGGCCCACGCGGAACACGTTCTCGGCCATTTCACCGACCGAACGCACGCGACGGTTGCCCAGGTGATCGATGTCATCGACCACGCCACGACCGTTGCGGATCTCGGTCAGGACCTTGATCACTTCCAGGATGTCGGAGGTGTCGGCGTGCTCGGCAACCAGGCGCTTGGACTCTTCGTCGTTGCGCTCACCGAAGTACTTGCGGTCGTACAGCACGGCTTCGCCGGTGACAGCCTTGCGGCCGACACGGCGGTTGAACTTCATGCGGCCGACCGTGGACAGGTCGTAGCGCTCGAAGGTGAAGAACAGGTTGTGGAACAGGTTCTGCGCGGCATCCTTGGTCGGCGGCTCGCCCGGACGCATCATGCGGTAGATCTCGACCAGGGCTTCGAGCTGGGTCTTGGTCGGATCGATGCGCAGGGTGTTGGACAGGTATGGGCCACGGTCCAGATCGTTCACCCACAGGGTGCCCACGGCATCCACACCGGCCTTGCGGAAGGCCTGCAGCTGCTCGTCGGTGATTTCGTCGTTGGCCTGGGCCAGCAGTTCACCGGTGTTGGCATCGACCACGTCGTGCGACAGGATGCGGCCGACGATGTAATCGTCCGGCACGGCCAGGGCGGCGATGCCCGAGGCTTCCAGCTGCTTGACGTGACGCGCGGTGATGCGTTTGCCGGCTTCCACGATGACCTTGTCACCGTCGGCCAGGTCGAAGTTCAGGGTCTCGCCGCGCAGACGCTCGGCCACCAGTTCGAGCTGCACGCCTTCATCGGGGTTGATGTGGAACGTGTTGATCTCGAAGAACTCGGCCAGCATCTCTTCGTTGCTGTAACCCAGCGCACGCAGCAGGATCGAGACCGGCAGTTTGCGGCGACGATCGATACGGGTGAACAGGGCATCCTTCGGGTCGAACTCGAAGTCCAGCCAGGAGCCGCGGTACGGGATGATGCGGGCGCTGTACAGCAGCTTGCCCGAGCTGTGGGTCTTGCCACGGTCGTGGTCGAAGAACACACCCGGCGAACGGTGCAGCTGCGAGACGATCACGCGCTCGGTACCGTTCACGATGAAGGTGCCGTTGTCGGTCATCAGCGGGATTTCGCCGAGGTAGACCTCCTGCTCCTTCACGTACTTGATGGCCTTGGTCGACGACTCACGGTCGTAGATCACCAGGCGCACGGTCACGCGCAGCGGCGCGCCGTAGCTCATGCCACGCTGGCGGCACTCGCGCTCGTCGAACACCGGATCGCCGAGCTTGTAGCCGACGTATTCCAGGGCAGCGTTGCCGCTGTAGCTGGAAATCGGGAACACCGACTTCAGGGCGGCATGCAGGCCGTGGTCCGTGCGCTTGGCCGGATCGACGTTTTCCTGCAGGAATTCACGGTAGGAATCGACCTGGATGGCAAGCAGGAACGGCACTTCGAGGATCGAGCGCTGCTTGCCGAAATCCTTGCGGATACGCTTCTTTTCGGTGAACGAATAAGACGTCATGAGGTATCACCTTGGCTGTGCGGATCGTGCGTCCACGACCCGAGGGGAAACTGAAATTGTCAGTTGGAAGTCGCTGGTATTGCCGGCACCAGCACGCCTTCTCCCGCTACTTCCAACTGCCAACTCGTCTGCATCCACTCCCCTGCCCGCGCGCCTGGGCGCCGCTGTGACGGGGGATGACCGCAGCCCGTGTTGGGCTCGTATTTCGGGTGTTGCGTGAAACGACCAAAGGCCGGGGGCTTACGCCCCCAGCCTTGGCTGCATCGCCGTGTTTCGATGGCGAGGCAAGGAACTGCTTACTTGACTTCGACAGTCGCGCCAGCAGCTTCCAGGTCCTTCTTGAACTTGGCAGCGTCGTCCTTCGAAGCGGCTTCCTTGATCATGCCGCCGGCTTCTGCCAGATCCTTCGCTTCCTTCAGGCCCAGGCCGGTGATGGCGCGGACAGCCTTGATGACTTCGACCTTCTTGTCGCCGGCCGACTTCAGGATGACGTCGAATTCGGTCTGCTCTTCAACAGCGGCAGCCGGGCCAGCAGCAGCAGCTGCGGCGACCGGAGCAGCGGCGGAGACGCCGAACTTCTCTTCGATGGCCTTGACCAGCTCCATCACTTCCATCAGGGACTTCTCGGCGATGGCGTCGACGATCTGTTCGTTGGTAAGGGACATTTTGATTACCTTTGGATAATTTTCTGGGTTGAGGTTCCGTTCGGAACCACGGAAACGTCGACTCAGGCGGTTTCGGCGACCGGCTCGGCAGCGTCAGCGGTTTCACCGCCACCCTGCTTGTCGGCCACGGCCTTGACGGCACGGGCGAACATCGTGGCCGGCTCGGCCAGGACGCGGGCCAGCATGGCCAGGGCCTGATCACGGGTCGGCAGCGAGGCCAGCACGTCGACATGGCCAGCCGGGAACAGTTCCCCGCCGATGGCCACGACCTTTGCCTGCAGCTTGTCGTTGGTCTTGGCAAAATCCTTGATCAGGCGACCGGCTGCGCCGGGCTCCTCGAGCGAGAACGCGTACAGCAGCGGACCGACGAGCGCGTCTTTGGCGCATTCGTATTCGGTACCTTCCACTGCACGTGCCGCCAGCGTGTTCTTGACAACTTTCAAGAAAACGCCGGTTTCGCGTGCCTGCTTGCGCATCGCGGTCATCTGGGAGACCGTGGTGCCAGCGTATTCGGCTGCGATCAAGGAGTGGGCCTTGGCGGCGACGTCTGCCAGCTCGGCGACTACTTCTTGCTTCTGGGACAGATTGAGAGCCATTGCACTCCTCCAATTGAACTCCGCTTACGGCTCCTGCCGTGTGCGGTCCTGGGCGGCATCCGTCCTGGACGCCGGGAACATCAGGTGATGTTCCAAGGGTGGGCCGTTCTAGACCTGGATGGCCAACCTGGGAGAACCCAGACGTGCGTAAACCAGAAAAACTCCAGAAGGGCACCATCTACGCAGGGTGATTCCCGGGGGAATCGATTAAGCGTTCGGTACTGCGCCGGCGGCGACTCCCTGCCAATGCGAGCATCCGTGCCCGTCGCCGGTATGTACTGACCGCGCCTGCGGTCTTTGACGGCTATCTCTGCAGGGCGAGCCCCACTCGGATTGCCTTCAAATATCGCGGGTACCGGACCTGGGCCCGGTACCCGCTTGAAACGATTACTTCAGCGACAGCGAGGACTGGTCGATGGTCACGCCCGGGCCCATCGTCGAGCTGACCGAAACCTTCTGCAGGTAGGTGCCCTTCGAGGTGGCCGGCTTGGCCTTGACCAGATCCATCAGCAGCGCCTGCAGGTTCAACTTCAGCGCGTCTTCGGCGAAGTCGGCCTTGCCGATGGTGCAATGGATGATGCCGGCCTTGTCAGTGCGGTAACGCACCTGACCCGACTTGGCATTCTTGACGGCTTCGCCCGGGTTGGCCGACACGGTGCCGACCTTCGGGTTCGGCATCAGGCCGCGCGGGCCGAGCACGGTGCCCAGCTTACCCACGACGCGCATGGCGTCCGGGGTCGCGATGACGACGTCGTAGTTCAGATCGCCGGCCTGCATCTTCTCGGCCAGGTCGTCCATGCCCACGGCTTCAGCGCCAGCGGCCAGGGCTTCGTCAGCCTTGGCACCGGCCGGTGCGAAGACGGCAACGCGCACGCTCTTGCCGGTACCGGACGGCAGCACGGTGGAACCGCGCACCTGCTGGTCGGACTTCTTGGCGTCCACGCCCAGGCGCACAGCAACGTCGAAGGACTCGACGAACTTGGCCTTGGTAGCGGTCTTCAGGATCTTGATGGCGTCCTCGAAGGCGTATGCCTTGCCCGGGACGACGGCGGCCTTGATGGCCTTCTCACGCTTGGTCTGTGCCATCTTCTTAACCCTCTACCACGAGGCCCATGGAACGGGCAGAACCGGCGATGGTGCGCACCGCGGCATCCAGATCAGCAGCCGTCAGGTCTGCTTCCTTGGTCTTGGCGATCTCTTCGAGCTGCTTGCGGGTCACCTTGCCCACCTTCTCGGTGTTCGGGCGCTTGGAGCCCGAGGAGATGCCTGCAGCCTTCTTGAGCAGCACGGCAGCCGGGGTGCTCTTGGTGATGAAGGTGAAGGTACGGTCCGAGTAGGCCGTGATGATGACCGGCACCGGCAGACCCGGCTCCAGCTTCTGCGTGGCGGCATTGAAGGCCTTGCAGAATTCCATGATGTTCAGGCCACGCTGACCCAGCGCAGGACCGACCGGCGGCGAGGGGTTGGCCTGACCGGCCTTCACCTGCAGCTTGATATAACCGACAACTTTCTTTGCCATGAGTATGCTCTCCGGGTGCTAGCGCCTTACGACAACAGGCTCCCCATCGGACCGGGAATCACGCGTCCCGGCATCGCGTTTTGAATTCACGCAGAAGGCCACCTCGCGGCGGCCCTTGCTTTTGCCAGCTTCCTGGCAGGAAGCCGCGCACTATATCAGGTTTTTTCCGCCCTTGCCTCAAGGCTGACGGGCGCAGGCTGTTCAGGTTCCGGGCGGCCGCCCGGAACCCTGCTGCCTCAGGCTCAGACGGCCTTTTCGACCTGGCCGAATTCGAGCTCGACCGGGGTGGCGCGACCGAAGATCAGCACCGAGACGCGCAGACGGCTCTTCTCGTAGTTGACTTCCTCGACCACACCATTGAAGTCGTTGAACGGACCTTCGGTGACACGGACCATCTGGCCCGGCTCGAACAACACCTTCGGACGGGGCTTTTCCACACCTTCCTGAACGCGGTCCAGGATGGCGGCAGCCTCTTCATCACGGATCGGCAACGGACGATCGGCGGTGCCGCCGATGAAGCCCATCACCTTGGAGGTGTCCTTGACCAGGTGCCAGCTTTCGTTGTCGATGCGCGGGATACCGTTTTCTTCGTGGGTCTCGATCTGGACCAGCACGTAACCCGGGAAGAACTTGCGCTCGGAACGGCGCTTCTGGCCGGCGCGCATTTCAACCACTTCCTCGGTCGGGACCAGGACGTCACCGAAGCGCTCCTGCATCTCGTCACGCACGATGCGATCGCGCAGAGCCTGCGCAACCGACTTTTCGAAGCCCGAATAGGCGTGAACGACGTACCAACGCTTCACTGGTTTCTCCTTATCGACCCAGGAACCACTGGGTCAATTTCTGAATCACGAAGTCAAATCCGCCCAGCAGCAGGCTGAGGATGATCACCACAACGATCACCACCCAGGTCATGCGAATGGCTTCCTGGCGCGTCGGCCAGACCACCTTGCGCAGTTCGAAACGCGATTCGGAAAGGAATTCCCGCGTGTCGCGACCCTTGCCGGTCAGCAGGAACACGCCGAGGCCGGCCACCAGGCCAACGACAACGGCCAGACCGCGAAGCGGACCGGCCCATGCACTCTGGGAGGCATGCTCAGGAGCACCGAACCAATACCAAGCAAAAAGACCCGCCAGCACCAGGATCGCTGCGACGGCGTACTTGACGATGTCACCTCCAGTGGAGGCGTTGTCTTTGGAATGCTCGATCTTGCTGTTCATCCGGCTCTGGCTGCTGTGGCGGCATAGCCGCTGGAAGGGAGAAGTGGCACGCCAGGAGGGACTCGAACCCCCAACCTGCGGTTTTGGAGACCGCTGCTCTGCCAATTGAGCTACTGGCGTACTGAAAAAACTTGCCTTCCCTAAGACGGCGAAGGCGGACCGAGGTTCCCGGCCCGCCACTCGCGAGACCGGCAGCAGCGCTATGCGACCGCCGGTATTGCAGTATTACGCGATGATCTTGGAGACCACGCCGGCGCCGACGGTACGGCCGCCTTCGCGAATCGCGAAGCGCAGGCCTTCATCCATGGCGACCGGGTTGATCAGGGTGACAACCATCTTCACGTTGTCGCCCGGCATCACCATTTCCACACCTTCCGGCAGTTCGCAAGCGCCGGTGATGTCGGTGGTACGGAAGTAGAACTGCGGACGGTAGCCCTTGAAGAACGGGGTGTGACGGCCACCTTCGTCCTTGGACAGCACGTACACTTCGGCGTCGAAGGTGGTGTGCGGCTTGATCGAACCCGGCTTGGCCAGGACCTGGCCACGCTCGACGTCGTCACGCTTGGTGCCGCGCAGCAGCAGACCGGCGTTGTCGCCTGCCTGACCCTGGTCGAGCAGCTTGCGGAACATTTCCACGCCGGTGACGGTGGTCTTCTGGACCGGACGGATACCGACGATTTCGATTTCTTCGCCGACCTTGATCACGCCGCGCTCGATACGACCGGTCACGACGGTGCCGCGGCCCGAGATCGAGAACACGTCTTCGACCGGCATCAGGAAGGGCTTGTCGATGTCGCGTTCCGGGGTCGGGATCCAGCTGTCGAGAGCTTCGACCAGCTTGATCACGGCCGGCACGCCGATCTCGCTCTGGTCGCCTTCCAGCGCCAGGCGGGCCGAACCCGAGATGATCGGGGTGTCATCGCCCGGGAAGTCGTACTTGCTCAGCAGCTCGCGGACTTCCATCTCGACCAGTTCCAGCAGCTCGGCGTCATCGACCATGTCTGCCTTGTTCAGGAAGACGACGATGTACGGCACGCCGACCTGACGCGAGAGCAGGATGTGCTCACGGGTCTGCGGCATCGGGCCGTCAGCAGCCGAACAGACCAGGATCGCGCCGTCCATCTGGGCAGCACCGGTGATCATGTTCTTGACGTAGTCAGCATGGCCCGGGCAATCGACGTGGGCGTAATGACGTTCGGTGGATTCGTATTCGACGTGTGCGGTCGAGATCGTGATGCCACGCGCCTTTTCTTCCGGCGCGGCGTCGATCGAGGAGTAATCCTTGAACTCGCCACCGAAGCGCTCGGCACCGATCTTGGTCAGTGCAGCGGTCAGCGTGGTCTTGCCGTGATCGACGTGACCGATGGTGCCGACGTTGACGTGCGGCTTGGTGCGCTCGAACTTACCCTTTGCCATTGTTGTATACCTTGGATATCAGAAAAGAATGAGGTGGAGTCCTGAGCTTACGCTCAGGACTTCTTGATCACGGTTTCGGCGATGTTGTTCGGCGCCGGCTCGTAGTGGTCGAACTCCATCGTGAACGTTGCGCGACCCTGGGTCTGCGAACGCAGCGAGGTGGCGTAACCGAACATTTCACCCAGCGGGATCATCGCGTTGATGATGCTGGCCGAACCGTCACCGGTGGTGCTCGAACCCTGCAGCACGCCACGACGACGGCTGACGTCGCCCATCACGTCACCCTGGTAATCCTCCGGGGTCACGATCTCGACCTTCATGATCGGCTCCAGCAGGACCGGCTTGGCCTTCTGGAAGCCCTGCTTGAAGGCCATCGAGGAGGCCAGCTTGAACGCCATTTCCGAGGAGTCGACGTCATGGTACGAGCCGAACACCAGCTTCACCTTGACGTCAACGACCGGGAAGCCCGCCAGCGGACCGCTGGTGATGGTTTCGCGCAGGCCCTTTTCGATCGACGGAATGAATTCCTTCGGAATCACGCCACCGGTGATGTCGTTGATGAACAGGAAGTCGTCCTTGATCATCGGACCGATCTTCGGGTCGGCACGGTCTTCAGCGGTGATCGGCGACAGCTCGATCACGACGTGACCGTACTGACCCTTACCACCGGACTGCTTGGCGTGCTTGTAGTCCGACTTCACGTCCGCCATCTGGATCGTTTCGCGGTACGCAACCTGCGGCTTGCCGACGTTGGCTTCAACGTTGAACTCGCGCTTCATGCGATCCACGATGATGTCCAGGTGCAGCTCGCCCATGCCCGAGATGATGGTCTGGCCGGATTCTTCGTCGGTCTTGACGCGGAACGACGGATCTTCCTGGGCCAGACGGCCAAGGGCCAGACCCATCTTTTCCTGGTCGGACTTGGTCTTCGGTTCGACGGCCATCGAGATGACCGGCTCCGGGAACACCATGCGCTCCAGGATGATCGGGTGGTCCTGCGAGCACAGGGTGTCACCGGTGGTGGTGTCCTTCAGACCCACCGCAGCGGCGATGTCACCGGCCAGCACTTCCTTGATCTCTTCGCGATCGTTGGAATGCATCTGCAGGATGCGGCCGATGCGCTCCTTCTTGCCCTTGACCGAGTTCAGCAGCTGGTCGCCGGCGTTCAGGGTGCCCGAGTAGACACGGAAGAAGGTCAGCGCGCCGACGAACGGATCGGTGATGATCTTGAAGGCCAGCGCCGAGAACGGCGCCTTGTCATCGGACTTGCGGCTCAGCGCAATGGTTTCGTCGTCCACGTCGGTACCGGTCACGTCCGGCACGTCGATCGGCGACGGCAGCAGCTGCACCACGCCGTCCAGCATGGCCTGCACGCCCTTGTTCTTGAACGCCGAGCCGCAGTACATCGGCACGATGTCGGTGGCCAGGGTGCGCACGCGCAGGGCTTCGACGATTTCGGCCTCGGTCAGCTCTTCGCCGCCCAGGTACTTTTCCATCAGCTCTTCGCTGGCTTCAGCCGCCGCTTCGATCATGTAGGTACGGGCCTCTTCGGCCTCCGCCTGCATGTCAGCCGGGATCTCCAGGTACTCGAACTTCATGCCCTGCGAGGCTTCATCCCAATGGATGGCCTTCATCTTGATCAGATCGACCACGCCCTTGAAGCCGTCTTCAGCGCCGATCGGCAGCTGCATCGGCACGGCGGTGGCGCCGAGCTTGGCCTTCAGCTGGCCGACGACCTTGGTGAAGTTGGCACCAGTGCGGTCCATCTTGTTGACGAAGGCAATGCGCGGCACCTTGTACCGGTTGGCCTGGCGCCACACGGTTTCCGACTGCGGCTGCACGCCACCGACGGCGCACAGCACGAAGACCGCGCCGTCGAGCACGCGCAGCGAGCGCTCCACTTCGATGGTGAAGTCGACGTGCCCGGGGGTATCGATGATGTTGAAGCGGTGCTCCGGCAGGGACTTGTCCATGCCCTTCCAGAACGCGGTGGTGGCAGCGGACTGGATCGTGATGCCACGCTCCTGCTCCTGCTCCATCCAGTCCATGGTGGCAGCGCCGTCGTGCACTTCACCGATCTTGTGGCTCTTGCCGGTGTAGAACAGGATGCGCTCGGACGTGGTGGTCTTGCCGGCATCGATGTGGGCCATGATGCCGAAATTGCGGTAACGCTCGATGGGAGTGGTGCGGGCCACGGGAGCCTCTCAATTTCTTGGAATTCGGATGGCCGAACGCCGCCTTTCGGCGGCCTTCGGATTGGCGCGGCACCCCACGTGGCGCGGGGCAGCCCCAGGCTCGTATACACAACTCCGACCCCCCGCG
>NZ_JASCOO010000116.1:0-12414 GCF_029959485.1 Stenotrophomonas sp. PS02301 | reverse complement strand
GCAGGCTCCTGGGCAAAATCAAGGAGGAGGACGTCGCCGTCAGGCGGCGGCCGGGGGACATTTGCCGAGGGGCCTGCCGGTCGCTACGGGGCCCCTCACGCTCTCGGTAGACCCGAGCGGAGACACCGCCAGATCCAACATGCACCGCAGGCGCTCCCTTCGTTGGGAGAAGAACAAAAAAACGGCCGGGTTTCCCCGGCCGTTCCGATTCACGTCAACACCGCGACGCTTACTCCACCGCCAGCCCTTCCACCTTCTGCCAGCCACGCGGCAGCAGATGGCCACGGGTGGCGCGGGTGCCCAGGTAGGTGTCCAGATCCTTGAACGACAGGTTCATCGTGCGCTGGCCGCTGCGGACCAGCAGCGTGTTGCCCGGCGCAACGGACACCACCGCGACCACGCGCTCGGTGGCGAGCTTGGCCTTGGGGATGTCGATGATCTTGTTGCCCTTGCCCTTGTCCAGTTCCGGCAGGTCGCTGGCCGCGATCGCCAGCAGGTTGCCCGAGCTGGTCACGGCCACGATGCGGTCCGTCTCCGGATTGGCGACCACGGCCGGGGTCAGCACCTTGGAGCCGGAGGTCAGGTTGAGCATCGCCTTGCCGGCCTTGTTGCGGCCGGTGAGGTTCTCGAAGCGGGTCACGAAGCCGTAGCCGTGCGTGGAGGCCAGCACAAAGCGCGTGTTGTTCTCGCCGCTGGCCAGCGTCATGAAGGCGCTGCCCGGCGCTGGTGAGAAGCGACCGGTCAGCGGTTCGCCATTGCCACGGGCCGAGGGCAGGGTATGGATCAGGGTCGAATACGCCCGGCCCTCGCTGTCCAGGAACGCCACCTGCTGCGTGCTGCGTGCGCGCACCGAACCGAGCAGCGCATCGCCATCACGGTAGGACAGGGTGGACGGGTCCATGTCGTGGCCCTTGGCCGCACGGATCCAGCCCTTCTCCGAGAGCACCACCGTCATCGGCTCGCTCGGCACCAGCTCGGTTTCATCGATGGCCTGCGCCGCGCCACGCTGCACCAGCGGCGAGCGACGGTCATCGCCGAACTTCTTGGCATCGGCCACCAGCTCATCGCGGATCAGCTTCTTCAGCTTGGCCTTGCTCTCCAGGATGCCGACGATCTTGTCGCGCTCCTTGGCCAGCTCGTCCTGCTCACCGCGGATCTTCATCTCTTCCAGGCGGGCCAGCTGCTTCAGCTTGGTTTCCAGGATGTACTCGGCCTGTTCCTCGCTCAGCGCGAAGCGCGCGATCAGCGCCGGCTTGGCTTCGTCCTCGGTGCGGATGATGTGGATCACTTCATCCAGGTTGAGGAAGGCGATCAGCAAGCCATCCAACATGTGCAGGCGGCGCTCGACCTTCTGCAGGCGATGGTTGAGGCGGCGGGTCACGGTGGTGCTGCGGAACTGCAGCCACTCGCTGAGCAGGGTCTTGAGGTTCTTCACCTGCGGGCGGCCGTCCAGGCCGATCACATTGAGGTTGACCCGGTAGCTGCGCTCCAGATCGGTGGTGGCGAACAGGTGGCCCATCAGCTGCTCGGCGTCCACGCGGTTGGAGCGCGGTACCAGCACCACGCGCACCGGGTTGGCGTGGTCGGACTCATCGCGGATGTCCTCCAGCCACGGCAGCTTCTTGGCGCGCATCTGCGCGGCGATCTGCTCGATCACCTTCGACGGCGACACCTGGAACGGCAGCGCATTGACCACGATGTTGCCGTTCTCCTTCAGGAAGGTGGAACGCGCCCGCACGCTGCCGTAGCCGGTTTCGTACATGGTGCGCAGATCGGCGATCGGCGTGATGATCTCGGCGAAGCTCGGGTAGTCCGGGCCTTTCACGTGCTCGCACAGGTCGGTGACCGTCGCATCGGGGTCGTCGAGCAGGTGCAGCAGTGCGCTGACGATCTCGTTGAGGTTGTGCGGCGGCACATCTGTGGCCATGCCCACGGCGATGCCGGTGGTGCCGTTGAGCAACAGGTGCGGCAGGCGCGCCGGCATCCAGGTCGGCTCTTCCAGCGTGCCGTCGAAGTTCGGGGTCCAGTCGGTGGTGCCCTGGTTGATCTCGCCCAGCAGCACTTCGGCGATCGGGGTCAGCTTGGACTCGGTGTAACGCATGGCCGCGAACGACTTGGGATCATCGGTCGAGCCGAAGTTGCCCTGGCCTTCGATCAGCGGGTAGCGGTACGAGAACGGCTGGGCCATCAGCACCAGCGCTTCGTAGCAGGCGCTGTCGCCATGCGGGTGGTACTTGCCGATCACGTCACCGACGGTACGCGCGGACTTCTTCGGCTTGGAGGACGCGTTCAGACCCAGCTCGCTCATCGCGTAGATGATGCGGCGCTGCACCGGCTTCAGGCCGTCGCCGAGGAACGGCAGTGCGCGGTCGAGCACCACGTACATGGAATAGTCCAGGTACGCCCGTTCGGCGTACTCGCGCAGGGGCAGCTGTTCAAAGCCGTGGAACGCGGGGCGGGCAAGATCGGTCATGCGGGATTGTTACCTGTGGCAAGGGACGGCGACGGCTGTCGCCCTCGCAGGCGGATGATTATCCGGATGCGGCCGGGGATGCCAAGCCGCGTGATGGGTTCAGGGGGTGTCCGCTGCGCGCCAGATAGCGCCCGGGCGGGCTGCCGAAGTGGCGGCGGAAGACAGTAACGAAGGCGCTGGGGCTGCTGAACCCCAGTTCGTGCGCGATATCGGACACGCTCTGGCCATCGGAGAGCCGGCGCAGCCCCTCGGCCAGCCGGGCCTGCTGGCGCCACTGCGCGAAGCTGAGCGTGGTTTCATCGCGGAAGTGCCGGGTCAGTGTACGCGGCGACAGCCCGGCCCACTGGGCCCATTGCTCCAGGCTGCGGCCGTCGGCCGGGTCGGCGATCAGCTGCGAGGCGATCCTCAGCAGGCGCCGGTCCTGCGGCATCGGCAGGTGCATGCGCTGGCGCGGCGCATTGCGGATCTCGTCCAGCAGGACCTCGATCATGTGCTGCTGGCGCAGGCTCGGCTCGGCCGCGGGCACCCACGCGGTGACGCGCAGCGAGAGCGCCTGCAGGAGATCGGAAATGGCCAGCACGCAAGGTTCGTCGGGCAGATCACAGGCCATCGGCGCGCTCACGATCACGCCCCAGCCACGCAGCGGCCCGCAGATATCCACCGTATGCGGCTCGCCCGGTGGCATCCAGCCGGCACAGCCCGGTGGCAGCGACCAGGTGCCGTGGCGGGTGCGGGTGGTCAGCAGCCCGGCCTCCACGCAGATCAGCTGGGCGCGCCGGTGCTGGTGCCAGTCGATCTCGCGTTCCAGCCCCTTGGGGCTCTCGATGCGGAAGCCGAGCACGCCCAGTCCGTCATCTCGCTCGAACCAGTCCAGGACCTGGTTGCGGATCATCTGGGTGGCCTCGGTCTCCAGCGCTGGCCTGAAAGTGTTATCCATTGTCCAAATTGTAATACCCGGCCAGTGGCGGGCGCCATTAAGGTAGCGACCTCCCCATTGTTCTGATTGCTGCAACACAGCATTTGGTTCCAAATTAAATATTTCTATTGAGAAATATATTTTTTGGAAGAGAATGCTCACCCATGATCTGCCCTGATGCCCATCCCCCCAGCTTCGGACTCCTGCTGCGCCAAGTGCGCGATGGCCTGGTCCGTCAGCTAGACACGTCGATGGCCGAGGAAAACCTCGGTATTGGCTTCACCCACTATCTCGGCCTGAAGGTGCTCGCGGCACGTGCCCCGTGCACCGCCAACGAGTTGGCCCAGGCCCTGGACCAGGTGCCCAGCGCGGTCACCCGCCTGCTGGACAAGCTGGAAGCCCTGGACTGCGTGCGGCGCGAGCCGCATGCGCAGGACCGGCGGGCACTGCAGATCGTGCTGACCGAGCCGGGCCGCCAGTTGTGGGCCCGCCTCAAACAGCGGGGCGACCAGACCATCGACGACGCCATGCGTGATCTGTCTGCGGACGAACGCGCGCAGCTGCTTTCCCTCATGACCCGTGTACGCGACTCACTGGTAACGCCATGACTTCCATGTTTGAACGTTCTTATTCACTGCGCCCGCTGCGGCCGATGCTGGTCTCCGCGCTGGCGCTTGCGTTGGCCGCGTGTGCCAGCAGCCGCGGCCTGGAGCCGCAGGGCCGCCTGCTCGATGCCGACAGCCTGCAGGCCCAGCGCACCCTGGCCGGCACCGGCCTGAGCCAGCCAGGCTGGCCGGCCACGGACTGGTGGCGCGCGCTGGGCGATCCCCAGCTGGACGCGCTGATCGCCGAAGGCCTGCAGCGCAATCCGGGGCTGGACGCGGCCGATGCACGCCTGCGCCAGGCGCGTGCCCAGATCGGCACCGCCCGCGCCGACCGCCTGCCCAGCGTCTCCGCCTCCGGTGGCTACACCGGCGTACGCCTGCCCGAATCGATGGTCGGCGATGAACTCGGCGGCAGCTACGCCGGCAGCGGTCAGGCCTACCTGAGTTTCAGCTACGGCATCGACCTGTGGGGTGGCAAGCGCGCCGCCTGGGAAGCGGCCGTGGACAGCGGTCATGCCGCCGAAGTGGACGCCCAGGCCGCACGCCTGAATCTTTCGGCCGCCATCGCCGAGGCGTATGCGCAGCTCGGTTACGCGTGGACGCTGCATGACGTGGCCAGCGAAGAACTGGCCCGCTCGCAGAAGACGCTGGAGCTGACCCGTCAGCGGCGTGCCGCCGGCATCGACAGCGACCTGCAGACCCGTCAGGCCGAAGCCCGTATTCCGGCCGCGCAGCAACAACAGCAGGCCGCGCAGCAGCAGATCGACGAAGCCCGCACCGCGCTCGCTGCGCTGGTCGGGCAGGGCCCGGACCGAGGCCTGCAGATCGCGCGCCCGCAGGTGTTGAACCCGCTGGCCCTGCAGCTGCCCGGCGTCCTGCCGAGCGAACTGCTCGGCCGCCGCCCGGACATCGTCGCCGCGCGCTGGCGCGTGGAAGCGGCCAACCGTGATATCCACGCCGCCAAGGCCGCGTTCTACCCCAGCCTCAACCTGACCGCCCTGGGCGGCGTGGTCTCCAGTGAAGTAGACCAGCTGCTCAAGAGTGGCTCGACGTTCGCCTTCCTCGGCCCGGCACTGAGCCTGCCGATCTTCGACGGTGGCCGCCTGCGCGCCAACCTGGGCAAGACCGACGCGCAGTACGACCTGGCCGTGGCCGACTACAACCAGTCCGTGCTCAACGCGCTGCGCGATGTCGCCGACCAGGTCAACGCGGTGCGCTCGCTGGCCGACCAGGCCAATGCCCAGGCCCAGGCCGTCAGCACGGCGCGTGCCGCCCATGACCTGGCCGAACAGCGCTACCGCGCCGGCATCGGCAGCTACCTGGATGTGCTCAGCGTCGAAGAGCAGTTGCTGGTCTCCCAGCAGCGGCTGGCCGAACTGCAGTCGCATCAGATCCTTGTTTCGGTCCGCCTGAGCCAGGCGTTGGGCGGTGGCTTCACCCCGACCAGCGATGCCGCCACGGTCGCCGCCACCCCCGAATCCTCGCATTACTGAGAGTCATCCCCATGAGTCAGACCTCCGCCCCCGCTGCCGAGAAGGCAGCTCCCTCCCGTCGCGGCAAGCTGCTGCGCGGCCTGCTGGTCATCGTAGTGCTGCTGCTGGCCGCGCTGGCCCTGTGGTACTTCATGTTCGGCCGCTGGTTCGAAGAAACCGACGATGCGTACGTGCAGGGCAACCAGGTCCAGATCACCCCGCTGATCAGCGGCACCGTGGTCGGGATCAACGCCGATGACGGCATGCGCGTCGAGCGCGGCCAGTTGCTGGTCCAGCTGGACCCGGCCGACACCGAAGTGGCCCTGCAGCAGGCCGAAGCCAACCTCGCCAAGACGGTCCGCCAGGTGCGCGGTCTGTACCGCAGCGTGGAAGGTGCCCAGGCCGAATTGAACGCGCGCCAGGTCACCCTCAAGCGCGTGCGCGAGGACTTCAACCGTCGTAAGGATCTGGCCAGCAGCGGCGCGATCTCCAATGAAGAACTGGCGCACGCCCGCACCGAACTGGCGGCCGCCGAAGCCGCCGTGGCCGGTTCGCGCGAGACCTTCGAGCAGAGCAACGCGCTGGTCGATGACACCGTGATCGCGACCCAGCCGGACGTGCAGGCCGCTGCCGCGCAGCTGCGCCAGGCCTACCTCAACAATGCCCGCGCCGGCATCGTCGCGCCGGTCACCGGTTACGTGGCGCGTCGTTCGGTGCAGGTCGGCCAGCGCGTGCAGCCGGGCAATGCCCTGATGGCCGTGGTGCCGACCGAGCAGATGTGGGTGGAAGCGAACTTCAAGGAAACCCAGCTGCGCCACATGCGCCTGGGCCAGGAAGTGGAGCTGCGTTCGGACCTGTACGGCGGTGATGTGACCTACAAGGGCCGCATCGACAGCCTCGGCCTGGGCACCGGTTCGGCGTTCTCGCTGCTGCCGGCGCAGAACGCCAGCGGCAACTGGATCAAGATCGTGCAGCGCGTGCCGGTGCGTATCGCCATCGATGCCAAGCAGCTGGCCGAGCATCCGCTGCGCATCGGTCTGTCGATCAAGGCCGAAGTCAGCCTGCGCGACCAGAAGGGCACCGTGCTGCCGACCGAGATCGCCAAGGGCCAGGTGTTCGATACCGACGTCTACGCCAAGCAGCTGCACAGCGCCGACGATGTGATCCACCAGATCATCCAGCGCAACCTGCCGCAGCAGGGCAAGGCGAGCTGAGGCGACCATGTCCGCACAAGCCCCCGCCGCACCGGGCGCCCCCGCGGCCCCGGGCACGGCCTTCCGGCCGGCCAACGTCGCCCTGTGCACCGCAGGCCTGGCGATGGCCTCGTTCATGCAGGTCCTGGACACCACCATCGCCAACGTCTCCTTGCCGACCATCGCCGGTAATCTCGGCGCCAGTTCGCAGCAGGCCACCTGGGTCATCACCTCGTTCGCGGTCAGCACCGCGATCGCGCTGCCGCTGACCGGCTACCTCAGCCGGCGCTTCGGCGAGACCAAGCTGTTCGTGTGGGCCACGCTGGCCTTCACGCTGGCCTCGCTGCTGTGCGGCCTGGCCCAGAGCATGGGCATGCTGGTCGTCTCACGTGCGATCCAGGGCTTCGTCGCCGGCCCCATGTACCCGATCACGCAGAGCCTGCTGGTCTCGCTCTATCCACGTGAGAAACGCGGGCAGGCGCTGGCGTTGCTGGCCATGATCACCGTGGTCGCGCCGATCGCCGGCCCGATCCTCGGTGGCTGGATCACCGACAACTACAGCTGGGAATGGATCTTCCTGATCAACGTGCCGCTCGGCATCTTCGCCGCGCTGGTGGTGGGCAACCAGCTCAAGGGGCGCCCGGAACAGATCGAAAAGCCGAAGATGGATTACGTCGGCCTGATCACCCTGGTGATCGGCGTGGGCGCGCTGCAGCTGGTGCTCGATCTGGGCAACGACGAAGACTGGTTCAGTTCGACCAAGATCGTCGTGCTGGCCTGTGTGTCGGTGGTGGCACTGGCGGTGTTCCTGATCTGGGAACTGACCGACAAGGATCCCATCGTCGATCTGCGCCTGTTCCGGCACCGCAACTTCCGTGCCGGGACGCTGGCGATGGTGGTGGCCTACGCGGCGTTCTTCAGCGTGGCGCTGCTGATTCCGCAATGGCTGCAGCGTGACATGGGCTACACCGCGATCTGGGCCGGTCTGGCGACCGCACCGATCGGCGTGTTGCCGGTGATCATGACGCCGTTCGTGGGCAAGTACGCCTCGCGGTTCGACATGCGCATGCTGGCCACGATCGCCTTCATCTTCCTGTCCTTCACCAGCTTCCTGCGCTCGGGCTTCAACCTGCAGGTGGACTTCGGCCATGTGGCCGGCATCCAGCTGATCATGGGTATCGGCGTGGCGTTGTTCTTCATGCCGGTGCTGCAGATCCTGCTGTCGGATCTGGACGGTCGCGAGATCGCAGCCGGTTCCGGTCTTGCCACCTTCCTGCGGACGCTGGGCGGCAGCTTCGCCGCTTCGCTGACGACGTGGTTGTGGGCACGCCGCACCCAGGAGCACCACGCGCATCTGACCGAGCACATCTCCGGCTACACCCCGGGCATGCAGGACCAGGTGACCGCGATGGGGCAGGGCGACCTGCAGCATGGTGCGGCGGCGCTCAACAACATGATCAACCACCAGGCCTCGCAGATGGGCTTCAACGACATCTTCTTCCTGCTGGGCTGGATCTTCTTGGCCATCATCGCCTTCCTGTGGCTGGCCAAGCCGCCGTTCGGTGCAGGGGCGGGCGCTGCCTCGGCCGGTGGGCATTGAAGTGCTTGCGGTGAGCTGAAACGAAAAACCCCGCCCAGTGCGGGGTTTTTTGTCAGACTTGTGCATGCTCCGCTGCCCAACTGACGACAGATGCCCCTCTAGTGAGGCGCAAGATTAGTCCTAGCGATCTCACTCCCCCAAGCAGTATGCAGATCGCGACGATGCCTAAGATGATGCTGTAAGGCGGGCCGCGATCAAGGAGCTCGAGCTGAGTGGCTTCCTGAGAAATCGCAGCAAGCGCTGCCAGGACGCCGGTGAGAATGGCCACGATATTGAAGCGGGTGGCCGCGTACTTGGCTTCAAGCTCTAGATGACGGGCCTTGTTCTGCAGCGCTGTTCGCCCAAGGTGGGACAAGCCCTTCGCAACTTGCTCATCTGCTTCATGCCTTTTGTCCATATGCGCATATAGGAACGATCGCGTGGGCATGGTGATGAAGATGGCGAGAGCAGCAAGCCATAAGGCGGCCATGAGGTACATCAGCGAGAGTATGCCCAAGCCCATGGGAAACCATAAGGATGTGTCCTCGTTTCCACTTACGAGTTTGATGATTGTCACGACGATAAGAATTGCGAACCAGCCTACGATGCTCGCAATCGAGATCCTCTCAAACGAGTCATACCAGGACTTAGGGTGAGGCACGGGCCGCAGGTGCTTAAGAACATCCGATGTAGAAAGCAGGTGCGTCTTTTCAGTGCTAACCATCTCAAGTTTCCATCCAGATCTGCAGTCCAATGACGGCATGGAAGGTTGCAACTTGAGGAGAGTGGTTCCTTAGCAACCTACGGCGGTCATTTGACTGGCCCGGAAACGAAAAAACCCGCTTGCGCGGGTTTGATCATTTTCTGAGTCATGGTGCCCAGGAGAGGACTCGAACCTCCACGAAGTTGCCCCCGCTAGCACCTGAAGCTAGTGCGTCTACCAATTCCGCCACCTGGGCGACTCAGGAGGAGAATTCTGCGGGAGAACGGTGATGGTGTCAACAGGATCGCGTGGGAAATTTTTCGTCAGTCGTCAGTCGTCAGTCGCCGCGTCATCGTCGTGTTGATGCCGCGCACCTCGTGCGTTACCCACTACGCAGGGCAGAGCCGCGCATTGACGAACCGCAGAAACGAAAAAACCCGCTTGCGCGGGTTTGATCATTTTCTGAGTCATGGTGCCCAGGAGAGGACTCGAACCTCCACGAAGTTGCCCCCGCTAGCACCTGAAGCTAGTGCGTCTACCAATTCCGCCACCTGGGCGACTCAGGAGGAGAATTCTGCGGGAGAACCGCGAATGTGTCAACAGGATGTCGCAGGAAATTTCGTTCGTCGCTCGATGCAGCGTCATCGCCAGAAACGAAAAAACCCGCTTGCGCGGGTTTGATCATTTTCTGAGTCATGGTGCCCAGGAGAGGACTCGAACCTCCACGAAGTTGCCCCCGCTAGCACCTGAAGCTAGTGCGTCTACCAATTCCGCCACCTGGGCGACTCAGGGGGCGAATTTTGGCCATGTCCCCGCAGGTTGTCAACGGGTTTGTGAAATTTCTTCACAATCCTGCACAGGAGCGCCGCTGATCGGTTCTGCACACGCGCAGCGGTTACTATTGAGGTCAATGAAACCAAAGAAACCGACCCAGGGCGCGAAAGCCCCCAAGTCCCCGGCGCCCAAGAAGGCAGCCGGTCCGTCGGGCAAGCCCCGCGCTGCCGCCAAGAAAGCCGGCAAGCTGCCCCCCTGGATGCCCGAATCCCTGAACACTGCTGAGCCGTCGCGTGGCAACAAGCGCGGGCCCAAGCCCGCGCATGCCGGGCCGATCCCGACCCGCCGCCGCCCGCATCCGACCCCGCTCGACGGTGAGGTCCAGGTCGACCCCTTCGCCGCCCGCGAGGCCGAGCGCTATGCGCAGCCGATCGCCAGCCGTGAGGCGATCCTGCAGCTGCTCGACCGCTGCGATGGCCCGCAGACCGCCGAAGAGATCGCCATCCACCTCGGCCTGACCGAGCCGGACCGTGCCGATGCCCTGGGCAAGCGTCTGGGCGCGATGTGCCGTGACGGCCAGCTGGTGCAGAACCGCCGTGGCGGTTTCGCACCGCTGCAGGCCGTCAACCTGATCACCGGCGTGGTGATCGCCAACCCGGAAGGGTTCGGCTTCCTGCGCCCGGTCGAAGGTGGCGACGATCTGTTCCTGCCGCCGTTCGAAATGCGCAAGGTGCTGCATGGTGACCGCGTGCTGGTCAACGTGACCGGCATCGATCGTCGCGGCCGTCGCGAGGCGAGCATCTCGCGTGTGCTCGAGCGTGGCATGAGCCGCCTGATCGGTCGCTTCAGCGTCGAGTTCGGCATCAACTACGTCGTGCCCGACGACAAGCGCGTGCAGCGCAATGTACAGATCCCACCCGACCAGACCGGCGATGCCCGCGATGGCCAGCTGGTGGTCTGCGAGCTGACCCAGGCGCCGGACACCCGCCGCCCGCCGATCGGCCGCATCATCGCCGTACTCGGCGACAAGCTGACGGCCTCGCTGGTGGTGGAAACCGCCATCCACGGTCATGAGCTGCCGTTCGAGTTCCCGGCCGAAGTGCTGGCTGAAGCCACCGCGGTCCCGATGGTGGTCACCCCGGAACAGATCGGCCACCGCGAGGACCTGCGCAACACGCCGCTGGTCACCATCGATGGCGAGGACGCCAAGGACTTCGACGACGCGGTCTACTGCGAACCCAATGCCGAAGGCTTCCGCCTGGTCGTGGCGATCGCCGACGTCTCCAATTACGTGCGTCCCGGTACGCCGCTGGACACTGAAGCGCAGAAGCGCGCGACCTCGGTCTATTTCCCCGGGTTCGTGGTGCCGATGCTGCCGGAAACGCTGTCCAACGGCATCTGCTCGCTGATGCCCAAGGTCGACCGCATGTGCTTCGTCTGCGATATGCAGGTGAACCGCGAAGGCGAGGTCATTCATTCGCGTTTCTACGAAGCGGTGATGAACTCGCACGCGCGCCTGACCTACAACCAGGTCTGGGAAGCGGTGGGCGAGAACGACCCGGCTGCGCGCAAGGCGATCGGTCCGCTGATGCCGCAGGTGGATCGCCTGTACCAGCTGTATCACGTGCTGGCCAAGGCGCGTACCCGCCGCGGTGCGATCGAATTTGAAACCTCCGAAGTGCGCTTCGTGCTGGACAACACCGGCGAAGTCACCCAGGCCGGGATGATGGTGCGCAACGATGCGCACAAGCTGATCGAAGAATGCATGATCGCGGCCAATGTGCAGGCTGCGCGCTACCTGCTGGCCAAGCAGGTGCCGGCGCCGTTCCGCGACCATGAGCGTCCGCCGGAATCCAAGTATGCCGATCTGCTCGAGTTCCTGAAGGAATTCAAGCTGAGCCTGCCGCCGTGGTCGAAGGTGCAGCCGGCCGATTTCACCAAGCTGTTGAAGAAAGTGCGCGATCGCCCGGACGCAGCGCTGCTGGAATCGGTGCTGCTGCGCAGCCAGAGCCTGGCGGTGTACTCGCCGGACAACCTGGGCCACTTCGGCCTGGCGCTGGATGCGTACGCCCACTTCACCTCGCCGATCCGTCGCTACCCCGATCTGCTGGTGCACCGTGCGATCAAGCACGCGCTCAGCGGAGCCGCGCCGGAGAAGTTCACCTATTCGCCGCGTGAGATGGCTGCGCTGGCCCTGCAGTGCTCCGAGCGGGCGCGCCGTGCCGATGAAGCCGAGCGTGAAGTGGACGAGCGTTACCGCGCCGCATGGATGGAAAAGCACGTCGGTGGCCAGTTCGAGGGCGTGATCAGTGGCGTGACCAGCTTCGGCTTGTTCGTGGAACTGGACGAATCCAAGGTCAATGGCCTGGTGCACGTCACCCAGCTGCCGCACGACTATTACCAGTTCGATGCGGTGCGCAAAACGCTCAACGGCGAACGCCGCGGCAAGATCTACCGCCTCGGTGACCGGGTGCGGATCCTGGTGCTCAAGGCCAGCATGGAAGAGCGCAAGATCGACTTCCGCCTGGTGGAAGAGAAGGACGATTCGCTGCCCGAGCTGCCGCCGCGCGGCCAGCCGGCCAAGCGCCAGAAGCAGAAGTACTGATCATCGCTTACCGGCCCACGGCCGGTAAGCGGCAGGTGCCCCCCGGTGGTGGGGCCGCGGGCGACCCCCCCCCCCGTGGGGGGGGGTCGTATAA
>NZ_JASCOO010000115.1:0-12870 GCF_029959485.1 Stenotrophomonas sp. PS02301 | reverse complement strand
TTGGGCCGGCCGGGGGCGGCAAACCCATGAAACCGGCACCGCTGGGCGCCGGCCAGCGGCCGGCACTACCTCTACAACGTCAGCCTTCGGCGTGGCTGTTGCGCACCGCGTCCAGGAAGTCCCGGCCCCAGCGATCCACGTCGTAATACTCCACGCTGCCGAACAGCTGGCGCATGCGCCCGGTGGCTTCCTCGTCGGGCATCGACAACGCCTGCAACAAGCCCGCGGTGAGGTCGGCCGGGTCATGCGGATTGGTCAGCACCGCGCCCTTCAGCTCGGCCGCCGCACCGGCGAATTCGCTCAGCACCAGCACGCCGTTGCTGCCCTCGATGCCCTGCGTGGCCACGAACTCCTTGGACACCAGGTTCAAGCCATCGCGCAACGGGGTGATCCACATCACCTGCGCGGCGGCGTAGTGCGCCACCACCTCTTCGAACGGCAATGCCTGGGCGAAGAAGCGCACGGGGGTCCAGTCCAGCCGCGAGAAGCGCCCGTTGATCCGCCCCACCGCCTGCTCGATCTGGTTCTGCAGCGTGCGGTAGATGGTCATCTCGCGCGCGGCCGGTACGCAGATCATGAGCAGGGTGACTTTGCCCTGGCGATCCGGATGCTGCTCCAGCAACCGCTCGAACGCCTCCAGCTTGGCCAGCGTGCCCTTGGTGTAATCCAGGCGCTCCACTGACAGCACCAGCTTGCGCGCGCCGATCTCGCGGCGCAGCTTGAAGATGTCATTGCGCACGTCGCTGCGTGCGAGCACGTTGTGGATGCGGCGCAGATCGGTGCCGACCGGGTGCGCACCGAGGGCGACTTCGCGGTCGCCCACGCGCAGGCGCGTGGTCATCGTGTCCAGACCCACGGCGCACCCATAGGTGAGGAAGCGCGGGGCACAGCTTTCCCACGCCAGCCGTTCGGCCGGCATCGCACCGCGCACGACGTCCACGAAGTTTTCCACCTGGCGCGGAATGTGGAAGCCGATGTAGTCGCAGCTGAGCAGGCTGCCGATGATCTCGCGGCGCCACGGCACCACATTGAACACATCCGCCGACGGGAAGTAGGTGTGGTGGAAGAAGGCGATCTTCAGGTCCGGGCGCAGTTCACGCAGCGTGGCCGGCACCATCCACAGGTTGTAGTCGTGGATCCACACGGTCGCGCCATGCGCGGCCTCGGCGGCGGTGGCCTCGGCGAACTTGCGGTTGACCTTCAGGAATACCTGCCAGTCTTCTTCGCGGAACTTCGCGCGTTCCCAGAACACGTGCAGCATCGGCCAGAACGCTTCCTTGGAGAAGCGCTTGTAGAAAATGTCCACTTCCTGTTTGCTCAGCGGCACGCGCGCAGCGGTCAGGGTCGGGTAGCGCTCGGCATCCACCGCCAGGTGCGTCTGGAACGGACCGCGCTTGGGTTCATCGATGCCCCAGGCGACCCAGGAGCCCTTCTGGCCGCCTTCGAAGAAGCTCAGCAGCGAGGGGATGATGCCGTTGGGCGAGCGCGGCGGGCGCTGCACCAGCACGCCGTCTTCCATCACTTCATCGAAGGGCAGGCGGTGATAGACCATCACCAGGTCGGCGCCGTCGGCGCGCGCCTGCGGCGGTGGGCGCAGGAAGGGATCGTCATCGGCGAGCAGGCCGAAATGTTCGATCGCTTCGAGGATGCCGCCGCAACCCGGCGCCTGTGCATGGAAGGTGTGCTTCAGGTCGGCCGTCGCGGCAGTCAGCGCCGGCTCCGAATCGCCCACGCACACCCCGCGGAAACCGGAGGTGTACATCGACAGGTCATTGAGGGTGTCACCGGCCACCAGGATGCGGTCGCGCGGGAGCTCCAGCAGGCGCGCAAGCGCGGCCAGGGTGCGGCCCTTGTCGGTGTCCGGCGGCAGGATGTCCAGATAGCGGTCGGCCGAGTACAGCACATCGCAGCCCAGCGCCTGCGCGGCGGCCTGGATCTGCGAGCGCAGCGGCGCCAGCGTGTCCGGATCGCAGAAATACGAGCAGCGGCGTTCCTGCGGCACATCCTGGCGCTGGAGTGCGGTGAACGGACGCATCGCGGCGGCGACCACCTGCTCGCCCGGCCAGTGCGCGTCGATCATCGATTGCAGGGGCTGCAGCGGCTGCAAGGTGTGGCCGTCGACGACGGTCGCACCGACATCGCAGACCACGTAATCCGGGCGCGGAATGGCCGGATCGGAGAGCAGGGGCATCACTGCTTCCAGGCCGCGGCCGGTGATGAAGATCAGGCGGATGCCCGGGTGCTGGTCGACCAGCCGGTAGAGCCGATGACGCGCGGCGGGATCGCCGGCGAGGAAGGTGCCATCCAGATCGGTGGCGAGAATCAATTGCGGGGCCGGCGGCGCCGGCGGTGTACGGGTTGGAGTGAGGGAGGTCGGTGTCGAAACAGTCAATGCACTTCCTTATCGGAGTGAGAGGGGAGGGGGATATCGGGATCCGGCGGCGCGGTGTCGGTCTCGGGCATCAGTTCCAGCGCCGAGGGGGTGGTGCGCAGCATCAGCCGGAAGCCGACCGGATGCGTACGCAGCCGCTGGAAACTGAGCAGGCGCGCGGTGGTGAACAAGGCCAGCAGCATCAGGACCACCGCGAAGTACAACGGCAGGGCAGGCGCGCCGAACTGCTGCATGGCCGCGCCCGCCAACGCGGGGCCGAGCGCGGCGCCCACGCCATGGACCAGCAGCAGGCTGGAGCAGCCCGAGAGCAGATCTTCGCGCGGCAGGTAATCGAGCATGTGCGCGACCGCGAAGGGATACAGCGCGAAGGCCAGCCCGCCATAGAAGAAAAACAGGCCGAACAGCAGATGGGTCTGCAGCTGGATCATCGGCAGCGAGGCCACCACGGCGATACCCGCCGCGGCCAGGCTCAGTGCGACCAGTCCGGTGCGGCGGTCATGCCCGTCGCTGATGTGACCCAATGGCCATTGCAGCAACGCGCCACCGGCGATGGCGGTCAGCATGAACAGGGCGACGCCATTGCCGTCCAGGCCGACCTCACCGGCGTAGACCGGCAGCAAGCCCCAGAACGCACCCATCGCCAGGCCGGAGAGGCCGGCGGCAACCGTCGCCACCGGGGCCATCGCATACAGCCGCGCCAGTTTCAGGCGCGGCACCGAGGGAATCTCCGGCGGGCGCAGGCGCGTAGCGGTGACCGGCAATACCGCCGCGCAGACCAGGATCGCGGTCAGCATGAACATCGAGGTCGCGCCGGCATCGCCCAGCATCAGCAGCACCTGGCCGAGCGCCAGTGCCGAGAGGTTGACCACCATGTAGAGCGAGAAAGCGCGGCTGCGCAGGCGCGGGTCTGGCTCGGCGTTGAGCCAGCTCTCGATCACCGTGTAAAGGCCTACCAGCGCGATGCCGGTGAGGATGCGCAGCACGCCCCAACCCACCGGATTGATCCACAGAGGGTGCAACAGCACCGCGATGGCGGCGAGGGCGGCAAAGAAGGCAAACGCACGGATATGGCCGATGCGGCCGATCAGCGAGGGGGCGAAGAAGGTGCCGATGAAAAAACCGGCGAAATAGCCGGACATCACCAACCCCAACGTGCCGGCACCGAAGCCGGCTTCACCCCCGCGCACCGCCAGCAATGTGCCGAGCAGGCCGCTGCCGGTCAGCAGCAGCGCCACACCGGCGAGCAGGGCGGTCAACCGCAACATGCGTGCGCCCTTCGTGGGGAAGAAGGCGAACAAGTCACGTGATTGACCATAACACAGGGGCAATGAAGCCCCGGTTGCAGCGGCGGCGATGCGCGCGTGAACCGGTCTGTCGCATCAGGCGCGCGGTTTGCGCTGCCCGGTCGCGACCGTTAGGGTGGGGGCATGAACGCAGTCAAACTTCTTCCTTTGGCCGCTGCATTGGCGATCACCGCCTGCAGTGGCTCCAACGACACCGTCGGGCATGAGGTGTCGATGGCACCGTCCGATGCCTTCATGTCCGCCGTGGCTGCGCATTGCGGCAAAGCGTTCGAAGGTCGCATCGCGGTCAACGAACCGCGCACCGAGGCGCCGGACCCGTTCGAGGGCAAGCGCCTGGTGATGCATGTGCGTGGCTGCGAGGATCCGGCGCACGAGCTGCGGATTCCGTTCCATGTCGGCGACGACCACTCGCGTACCTGGGTGCTGAGCCGTACCGAGAACGGCCTGCGCCTGAAGCATGATCACCGCCACGAAGATGGCAGCCCGGATGCGGTGACGATGTACGGTGGCGACAGCAAACCGCCGGGTACCGCGCAACGTCAGTCCTTCCCGGTCGATTCGGATTCCGTGGCGATGTTCCGCAAGGCGGACATGCTCGCTTCGGTGCAGAACACCTGGGCGATGGAAGTAGAGCCGGATCAGCGCTTCGTCTACGAATTGACCCGCCCGGGCGGCCGCCACTTCCAGGTGGTGTTCGATCTGAGCAAGCCGGTGGCATTGCCGCCGGCGCCGTGGGGCAGTGAGACGCCCGCGCCGTAACGTTCACCGGTGCCGACCAGCGGTCGGCACCTACCGCGGGCAGTAACGCTCAGCGCGCCCCGAACCGGGCGCGGCAGCCGCCGCTGACCCATAGGCTGCCATTGCTGTAGCCCCAGCTGCGGCCTTCCACGCAGGCCGTGCCCGACAACTGCTGCACCAGCGCCGGGCGACCCTGACGGGCATCCCAGGCACAGGTCTGCTGGCGCTTGTCGTTGCTGCTGCAGGTCACGCTGTAATTGCTGTTGCCGCCACCGCCTCCCCAGTTGCCACCGCTGTTGCCACGCGCTTCGGCGAACTCGCCGCGGCAGCCGCGATTGACCCAGATCGCCCCATTGCGCACGCCCCAGGTCTGGCCCTCGACACACGCCGTACCGGAGATCTGGCGGACCAGGCTTGCGTTGCGCCAGCCGGTGTTGCAGGTGCGCTCGCGGTTATCCTGGCTCTCGCAGCGGATCGTCGCGCCGGTACCGCCACCGCCGCCCCAGTTGCCGCCATTGCCACGGCCCTCGACGAATTCGGCCCGGCAACCGCCGCTGACCCAGACCGTCCCATTGCGCGAGCCCCAGTTGCGGCCCTCGGTACAGGTCGTCCCGGAGATCTGGCGGGACAGCCGGGCACTGCGCCAGCCCGTGTTGCAGACCCGCTCGCGGTTGTCCTGGCTTTCGCAGCGGACCGTGCCGTTGTTGCCGGGGCCGTTGCCGCCGCCATTCCAGCCACCGCCGTTGCCGTTGCCGCGCAGCGAGGTGGCGATGTCCTGCTTGATGTGGGAGAAGTTCCAGCCCGAATTGACCTGGGCCAGGTAGAAGCGCAGCTGGTCGTCCGGGATCCGGCGGCCATTGGACTGGTCGGCGTATTCCTGGGTGATGACCCGGCTGCGGTCGGAGGAGGACAGCTGCGACAGATTTTCCGGGGCATAGGCCCGGGTACTCATCTGGGCGTGGAGGGCCGGGGCCATACAGGCCAGGGCAAGGGTGAGGCAGACGGTGCTCAGACGGCGTTGCATGGCGACATCCCCGTGCGGTCGTTGGTGCGCGGACTATAGGAATGGCCCCGGTTCAGAGCGTGTGATGCCGGGCCGCAGCCCCCGGATTTGCCCCGCCGGGCTGGCGGCCGCAGAATAACGGGCTTTCCGGCGCAGCTTGGCGCCGGCACTCTCCTGCGGAGCTTTACCCCCCATGCGTACCCACTTCTGTGGCCTGGTCGACGAGACCCTGATTGGCCAAACCGTAACCCTCGCCGGCTGGACCGACGTTGCCCGCAACCAGGGCGGCGTGGTCTTCATCGATCTGCGTGATCATGAAGGCATCGTGCAGGTGACGGTGGAAGTCGACAACGCCGCTGTATTCGCCGTGGCCGCCAGCCTGGGCTACGAGGACGTGCTGCAGGTGGAAGGCGTGGTGCGCGCGCGCCATGCGGCCAACGACAAGCTCCGCACCGGCAAGGTGGAAGTGATCGCCACGGCCATCACCCTCCTCAACAAGGCCGAGCCGCTGCCGTTCCACGCGCACGAGAACCCGGGCGAAGAAACCCGCCTGAAGTACCGTTACCTGGATCTGCGCCGCCCGGAAATGCAGCGCATGCAGCGCACCCGCATCAAGCTGGTGCAGGCCCTGCGCCGCCACCTGGATGCCACCGGCTTCCAGGACATCGAAACCCCGATCCTGACCAAGGCCACCCCGGAAGGCGCCCGCGACTTCCTGGTGCCGGCGCGCATGCACCCGGGCGAGTTCTACGCCCTGCCGCAGAGCCCGCAGCTGTTCAAGCAGATCCTCATGGTGGCCGGCTTCGACCGTTACTACCAGATCGCGCGCTGCTTCCGCGATGAAGCCCTGCGTGCCGACCGCCAGCTGGAATTCACCCAGCTGGACATGGAGTTTGCCTTCGTGCGCGAGCGCGACGTGCAGGACTTCGTGGAAACCATGATCCGCGCCATCTTCAAGGAAGTGGTGGACGTGGAGCTGGCCGCCAGCTTCCCGCGCATGACCTGGGCCGAAGCGATGCGTCGCTATGGCTCGGACAAGCCGGACCTGCGCATCGCGCTGGAGCTGGTGGACGTGGCCGAGCTGGTCAAGACCAGCGAGTTCCCGGTGTTCACCGCCGCCGCCAATGATGCCGATGGCCGCGTCGCCGCGCTGCGCATCCCGGGTGGTGCCAGCCTGTCGCGCAAGCAGATCGACGACTACGCCGCGCATGCCGCCAAGTACGGCGCCAAGGGCCTGGCCTACATCAAGATCAGCGAGAGCGGCGAAGTTGCCTCGCCGATCGCCAAGTTCTTCAGCGAAGAGGCCTTCGCCGCGCTGGTCGCCCAGGTGGGTGCCGGTAACGGCGACATCGTGTTCTTCGGCGCCGGTGGCTACAACAAGGTCTCCGACTTCATGGGCGCCCTGCGCCTGAAGGCCGGCAAGGACTTCAACCTGGTCGCCGCCGGCTGGGCACCGCTGTGGGTCACCGATTTCCCGATGTTCGAGTACGACGACGAAGCCCAGCGCTACGTCGCCCTGCACCACCCCTTCACCGCACCGGCGGTGGACGACATTGCCGATCTGCGCGCGAATGCGAAGACCGCCGTGTCGCGGGGCTATGACATGGTGCTCAACGGCAACGAGATCGGCGGTGGTTCCATCCGTATCCACCGCTCGGACATGCAGAGCGCGGTGTTCGACCTGCTGGGCATCGGGGCCGAAGAGGCCGAGGGCAAGTTCGGCTTCCTGCTCGACGCGCTGCGTTTCGGCGCGCCGCCGCACGGTGGCATCGCCTTCGGTATCGACCGCATCGCGGCACTGATGGCCGGTACCGAGTCGATCCGCGACGTGATCCCGTTCCCGAAGACCACCGGCGCGCAGTGCCTGATGACCGGTGCCCCCTCGCCGATCCCGGACGAGCAGCTGGCCGAAGTGCACGTCCAGGTGCGTCCGCGCGCGGTCAAGGAATAAGCCGGCAAGCGCCGGCCATCGGTCGGCGTGGGGTGCGGCAGGTACCGACCGGAGGTCGGTGCCGGACCGCGCCATCGCCGCAGCGTTCAGGTAAATTGGCGGCTCCCGCCGATGCCGATGCTCCCGCCGTGACCCCAGGCCGCTACACCATCCGCCGCGCCACCCCGGACGATGCCCAGACCCTGTCGGTGCTGGCCGCGCGTACCTTCGTGGAAACCTTCGGCCATCTGTACCCGCCCGAGGACCTGCAGGCCTTCCTCGACGAGGCCTACCCGGCGCAGCGCCAGCGCATCATCCTCGAACACCCCGATTACGCAGTCTGGCTGCTGGAGCTGGACGGTGTTGCCGTGGGCCACGCCGCTGCCGGCCCCTGTGGGCTGCCGCATGCCGAGGTGCAGCCCGGCGATGGCGAGCTCAAGCGCCTGTACCTGATCAAGGACCAGCAGAGCTGTGGCTGGGGCAGCCGTCTGTTCGAAACCGCGCTGGCCTGGCTGGAACGCGAGGGCCCCCGCACGGTGTGGCTGGGGGTGTGGTCGGAAAACTTCGGCGCGCAGCGCTTCTATGCCCGCTACGGCTTCAGCAAGGTCGGCACCTATGAGTTCCCGGTCGGCAAGGTGCGCGACCTGGAGTTCATCCTGCGCCGCCCGCCAACGGCCGCCTGAGCCCGATCCTGACGGGCCGCGATGGCTTCACCTGCCGTTGTCCGGTCCATTCGTCTAATGACGCTGTTTCCTTCTGCAGGCGCCCCGCCCAACGGGCTAGGCTGACACCATGAATCCCCCTGTTTTACTGCTGCATGGCATCTGGAATGCGCGCGCGTGGGTCGGCCCGCTGGCCTGGCGTCTGCGTGCCCGTGGCTTCGCCGTGGATACCTTCGGGTATTCCAGTGTGTTCGGGGGGCCGGAGGTGGCGGTGCCGCAACTGCTGGAGCGGCTCAAGGGCAGCGGTCCGGTCTCGCTGGTCGGGCACAGCCTGGGCGGGCTGGTCGCGCTGGAGGCGCTGCGGCGCGCGCCGGAACTGCCAGTTTCGCGGGTGGTCTGCCTCGGCTCGCCGTTGCGTGGCAGTGTGACCGCGCGCTCGCTGAGCGATCACGGCTGGTCGCTGGCGCTGGGGCGCAGCTCGGAACTGCTGCTGGATGGCCTGCCGGCCTGGGAGGGCAGGGCGCAGGTCGGCCTGATCGCCGGCTCCGTCCCGCACGGGCTGGGCAGCCTGCTGGGCGCCTGTGGCGATGCCTCCGATGGCACCGTGGCGCTGGATGAGACGCAGTTGCCGGGCCTGGCCGACCACTGCGTGATCCCGGCCAGCCATAGCGGGCTGGTGTTCTCGCCGGATGCGGCGCGCCAGACCGCCGCGTTCCTGCGCGATGGCCGGTTCCGCCGGGACGACGCGGCCCACGCTGCCTGATCGGGCCCGGCACTGACACGGGCAGGCCGACGGATCAGGTAGAATTCGCGCCCTGTTCCTGACAGAAACACGAGAGTCACCCCATGGGTAGAGGCCCCTCCATCGAGAACCGCAAAAACGCGTCTGACGCGAAGCGCGGCAAGATTTTCACCAAGATCATCCGCGAGATCGGCGTTGCCGCGCGCGGCGGTGGAGGCGACCCCAACAACAACCCGCGCCTGCGGGTGGCCATGGACAAGGGCCTGTCCTCGAACATGTCCAAGGACGTGATCGAGCGCGCCATCAAGAAGGCGACCGGTGAGCTGGAAGGCGTCGAGTACGAAGAGATCCGCTACGAGGGCTATGCCCCCGGTGGCGTGGCCGTGATCGTGGACTGCCTGACCGACAACCGCGTGCGCACCGTGGCCGATGTCCGCCATGCGTTCAGCAAGTGCGGCGGGAACATGGGCACGGAAGGCTCGGTGTCGTTCATGTTCAAGCGCCTGGGCGTGCTGCACTTCGCCGCCGGTGCGGACGAAGAAGCCGTGACCGAGGCGGCGATCGAGGCCGGCGCGGACGACATCGTGGTCTACCCGGAAGACGGGGCGATCGATGTGGTGACCGCGGCCGACAGCTATCACGCCGTCAAGGATGCGATGGAGGCCGCCGGGTTCACCCCGGACCATGCCGAAATCACCTACCGCGCTGACAACGACATCAAGGTCGAAGGCGACACCGCCTTGCAGGTCAAGAAGCTGCTGGACATGCTCGAAGACCTGGACGACGTGCAGGACGTGTTCTCCAACGCCGATCTCGGCGCGGACGCCTACGCCTGAGCGGGCGCTTCACCGGTCGCTTTGCGCGACCGGTGAGCGGACAATGCGGACCATGATGACTCCAGCCGTTCCCTGTTATCCCCGTGTGTGTGCCGCATGACCCGCATTCTCGGCATCGACCCCGGTTCGCAGCGCACCGGGGTGGGCATCATTGATGTGGACGCTGCCGGCAAGGTGGTGCATGTGCATCACCTGCCGCTGGTCCTGCTCGGCGCGGACGACTTCCCGCAGCGGATGAAGCTGCTGGTGGTCGGCCTGACTGCCCTGGTCGAGGAATACCGCCCCGACGAAGTGGCCATCGAAAAGGTGTTCATGGCGCGCAACCCGGATTCGGCCTTGAAGCTGGGCCAGGCGCGCGGCGCTGCCATCTCGGCCGTGGTGATGCGCGACCTGCCGGTCAGCGAGTACGCCGCCACCGAGATCAAGCTGGCCGTGGTCGGCCGCGGTGGCGCGGAAAAACAACAGGTCCAACACATGGTCGGGCTCATGCTCAACCTGAAAACCAAGCTGCAGGCCGACGCTGCCGATGCGTTGGCCGTGGCGATCACCCACGCCCATGTCCGGGCGACGGCGCTGCGCCTGGGCGTCAATGCGCGCCAGGCCTGGAGCCGGAAATGAGGAACACTGCATGATTGGTCGTCTGCGCGGGATCGTGGCCTACAAGGCGCCGCCTTGGCTGATGGTGGACGTCAATGGCGTCGGCTACGAGCTGGAGGCGCCGATGAGCACCTTCTACGATCTGCCCGAGCTGGGCCGCGAGGTCACCTTGTTCACCCATTACGCGCAGAAGGAAGACAGCGTCTCGCTGTACGGCTTCCTGCGCGAGGGCGAGCGGCGCCTGTTCCGCGATGTGCAGAAGGTCAGCGGGATCGGTGCCAAGATCGCGCTGGCGGTGCTGTCCGGCGTCAGCGTGGACGAGTTCGCGCGCATGCTGCAGGCCGGTGACATCACCGCGCTGACCCGCATCCCGGGCATCGGCAAGAAGACCGCCGAGCGCATGGTGCTGGAGCTGCGCGACCGCGCGGCCAACTTCGGCGGCGGCGGGGCACCGATCGCCGGCGCCGCACCGGCCACCGATCCGGTCTCCGAGGCGACCGTGGCCCTGCAGCAGCTGGGCTACAAGCCGACCGAAGCCGCGCGCATGGCGCGCGATGCCAACGCCGAGGGTGACGATGTCGCCACGGTGATCCGCAAGGCCCTCCAGGCCGCGCTGCGCTGAGCCGCGCGCCTGCCGTTTCCTGATTCCGACACTACCCACCGCGTCCGCCCGGAGCCCCATGTCCACCACTTCTTCCCAGCACAGCGACGGCCAGGCACCGCACGGGCACGCGCCGGCCGCCGGTGGCATGGCGCTGATGATCGGCGCCATCGGCGTGGTGTTCGGCGATATCGGCACCAGCCCGCTGTACACGCTGAAGGAAGCGTTCTCCCCGCACTACGGGCTCAACAGCGACCATGACACCGTGCTGGGGGTGCTGTCGCTGGCCTTCTGGGCACTGAACATCGTGGTTACCCTCAAGTACGTCACCATCATCATGCGTGCCGACAATGAAGGCGAGGGCGGCATCATGGCGTTGATGGCGCTGACCCAGCGCACGCTGCGCAACGGGTCGCGCTCGGCCTATGTGGTCGGCATCCTCGGCATTTTCGGCGCCTCGCTGTTCTTCGGCGATGGCGTGATCACCCCGGCGATCTCCGTGCTGGGCGCCGTCGAAGGCCTGGAGGTCGCGGCCCCGGGCCTGCACAACTTCATCGTGCCGATCACCGTGGTGGTGCTGCTGGCCGTGTTCGCGGTGCAGCGCTTCGGCACGGCCAAGATCGGCAAGCTGTTCGGCCCGATCACCTCGATCTGGTTCATTTCGCTGGCGGCGATCGGCATCTGGAACATCGTCGATGCGCCGGAAGTGCTCAAGGCCTTCAACCCGATGTGGGCGCTGCGCTTCTTCATGGAGCACGGCTGGCACGGCATCTTCATCCTCGGCGCGGTGGTGCTGGCGGTGACCGGCGGCGAAGCACTGTATGCGGACATGGGCCATTTCGGCGCCAAGCCGATCCGCCATGCCTGGTACTACTTCGTGCTGCCGTGCCTGGTGCTGAACTACCTGGGGCAGGGCGCCCTGGTGCTGAAGAACCCCGAAGCGGTCAAGAACCCGTTCTTCGAGGCGGTGCCGGAGTGGGGTCTGTACCCGATGATCGTGCTGGCCACGATGGCGGCGGTGATCGCCTCGCAGTCGGTGATCACCGGTGCGTTCTCGGTGTCGCGCCAGGCCATGCAGCTGGGCTACATCCCGCGCATGCGCATCACCCACACCTCGCACGACACCATCGGCCAGATCTACATCCCGGGCATCAACTGGGGTATCGCGGTGATGGTGATCGGGCTGGTGCTGGCGTTCCGCAGCTCCTCCAACCTGGCCGTGGCCTACGGCATTTCGGTCTCGGCGACGATGCTGATCGATACCCTGCTGCTGGCCCTGGTGGCCCGCGCGCTGTGGCCGACCTCGCGCTACTGGATCATCCCGCTGTGCGCGGTGTTCTTCGTGATCGACCTGGGCTTTGTGATCGCCAACGGCGCCAAGCTGCTGCAGGGCGCGTGGTTCCCGGTGGTGCTGGGCATCGTGCTGTTCACCATGATGCGCACCTGGCGGCGTGGCCGCGAGCTGCTGCGCGATGAGATCCGCAAGGACGGCATCCGGATCGATACCTTCCTGCCGGGCCTGATGCTGGCCCCCCCGGTGCGGGTGCCGGGCACCGCCGTGTTCCTGACCGCCGACCCCTCGGTGGCGCCGCACGCGCTGATGCACAACCTCAAGCACAACAAGGTGCTGCATGAGCGCAACGTGTTCCTGCACGTGGTGACCCTGCCGGTGCCGTACGCGCCCTCGGGCCAGCGCCTGAAGATCGAATCGGTGGGCGATGAGTTCTATCGGATCTACGTGCGCTTCGGCTTCATGGAGACCCCGGACGTGCCGCTGGCGCTGATGCGCTCGTGCGACCACGGCGGGATCTACTTCGACCCGATGGACACCACGTTCTTCGCCAGCCGCGAGACCATCGTGGCCACCGCCAACCGCGGCATGCCGATCTGGCGCGACAAGCTGTTCGCGCTGATGCACCGCAACGCCGCGCCGGCGACCGGGTTCTTCCGGATTCCGGGTAATCGATTGGTCGAACTCGGGGCGCAGGTGGAGATCTGACGCCGTCAGATCGCCACCTGCGGCCAACGTCTGCTTCGCAAACCTTGGGGCCCGGGCGCCTTCCAC